>NZ_WXYI01000001.1:0-230781 GCF_009872315.1 Gordonia sp. YY1
ACCGGCCACCCCGTCGAGGACAACGGCGGATCCTCACGACCCAGCGTCGCCTGGGTGTCGAACGGGATGATGTGGGAGACCGGCGAGAGCTCGCTCATGCCGTAGCCCTGCAGCATGTGCAGGTCCAGACGCTTGGCCACCGCCTGACCGAGCTCGTCATCCAGCGGCGCCGCCCCCGACATCATCGTGTGCAACGACGACAGGTCGTAGTCGTCCACGATCGGATGCTTGGCCAACGCGACCGCCACCGGCGGCGCGATGTAGGCCATCGTCACCTTGTGATTCTGGATGTTCTCCAAGAACTCCACCAGATCAAAGCGCGGCATCACCACCAGAGACGCGCGCGCGGCCAGCGCCGCATTCAGCAACACCGTCATGCCGTAGATGTGGAAGAACGGCAACACCGCGATCACCACATCGTCGGCGGTCATCCCCTGCAACGGCTTCAACTGGGCGACATTGGCCACCAGATTCCGGTGCGAGAGCGCCACCCCCTTCGGATTACCCGTCGTTCCCGAGCTGTAGGGCAGCACCGCCACATGGGTGGCCGGATCGAAGGACACCTCCGGAGCCGGCAGATTCGCGCCCAACAGGTCGATCGCATTCGGATGACCCGACGCGTCCTGCCCCTCACCGTCGAGGACGATCAGGTTCGCCTCCGCCAGACCCACCTCGTCGGCGGCCGCCTTGGCCTGCTCGAACATCGGTGAGATCGTCACCAGCATCTTCGCACCCGAATCCCGCAACTGCTTGGCGATCTCAGGTGCGGTGAACAGCGCATTGATCGTCGTCGCCGTGCCACCGGCGCGCAGGATGCCGTGGAACACCGTCGCAAACGCCGGAATGTTCGGCGACAGGATGCCCACCACGTCCCCGACCCCGATCCCCCGCGACGCGAGCGCCCCGGCCGCGGCCTCGATCTGCCCGACGAGCTGACCGTAGGAGGTCGTCGTACCCGACTTCGAGTCCACCAGGGCGGTACGCGCAAGATCCTCATCGGCGATCGACCCGAACAGGTAATCGAAGACACTCATGTCCGGGATCTCGACATCGGGGAACGGACTCGTGAAGCTCATGGCACCTCCAGTGGTGGGTGGGTTTCGCCTGCGCATCGTATCAACACTCATTGATACGATGTGACCTGGACCTCTTCGTGGACCAGTCTTCCCGAATCGCCTCCGCGGCGTCGAGTATTTCGGGACGAGTCGCGCGGCCGAGAGTTCCCGGGGCGGCAGCCCGGAAACCGCCCCTGAGATCCGCCCTCCCCAGGAAGCGATCGACGATATGTCGACGCCGCTACAGAGGGCGGTTTTCGGGGGCGGTTTTCAGTGGGAGGATTCCTCAGGCGCCGGAGTCCTCCTGGTCGCTGGAGGTCTGAGCCCCCTCGACCACGGATTCTCCTGGGACATAACGCCCTTCGAGCGGCGCGCCGGCCTCGGGCAGCGCCTCCTTGTCGATGAGGTGCTCGAAAGCCAGGAGGTTGCGCAGGGATTCGCCACGCGAGACGCGCCACGCCCATTCGCGCTGGATCGAGGTGAGGAACCCGAGTTCGAGCAGGGTGTTGAAGTCACCGTCGGCCGCCTCGAGCACCTGCCCGAGGACTCGGTCGAGTTCGTCCGAGCCGAGCGCGTCGGCCGAGATCCGGCCGACCAGGTAGATGTCCCCGGTGTTGTCGATGGTGTAGGCGACGCCGTACAGCCGACGGTTGCGCTTGAGCAGGTATCGGTAGACGCCGGCGTGGTTCTCGTCGGGCCGGCGACACACGAAGGCCTCGACCCTGACCCCGTGCTCACTGGCGGTGAGCAGCACCGTCGTCTTGAGCTTCTGCTCACCCGGCAGTTCCAGGATGACGTGGTCGACGTCGGCGCCACCACCGCTCTTCCGCGAGTAGGCGATCTCGTTCTCGGTCAGTGTCTTTTCGAGCAGGTCGACGACCTCGGTGCGACTCACGACATCCTCTCAGCTGGTGAACGGGGTTCGGCGAGACCGTTCAGACGGTCACCCGGTTACGACGCCGACGCCAGCGCCGGCGTACTCGTGCGGGCCCACCCGGGCCTTGCGCCGCCTGTTCGGCCTCTGCGTGGGCGGCATCCGACCGGGCGGCGAACGAGTGCATCGCGTGGCGGTAGCTCTCGATCAGCTGATCAACCGTGTGCTCCCAGGAGAACTTCTCGGCGTGCCGACGGGCGTTGCGGCCGAGTTCGGCCATCCGATCGGTTTGCGCGAGAAGCTTTTCCAGCGCATTCGTCCAGTCACCGACCGCGTGACCGTTGACCAGCACGCCGGTGCGGCCGTCGTCGACGGCGACGCCGAGGCCTCCGACGTTGGCGGCGATGACGGGCGTCCCACAGGCCTGCGCCTCGATGGCCACAAGCCCGAAACTCTCGGAATGGCTCGGCACCGCGACCACATCCGACGCGCGGTACACCTGGACCAGACGGTCCGACGGCTGTGGGGGGAGGAAGGTGACGGACTCGGAGATCCCGAGTTCGGCGACCTGATCCATCAGCGCGGTCGGCCGCTGAAGCCCGGAACCCGAAGGCCCGCCGACGATCAGGAGCCGCAGCTGTCGTCCGGACGCGGACGCGTCCTTGATCAGGGGCGCGATCGCCGAGACCAGTAGGTCGGGTGCCTTGAGCGGCTGGATTCGACCCACGAAGGTCACGATCGTCTCGTCGGGGTCGAGACCGAGGATCGATCTGGCCTCCGCCGACGATCCGGGGGTATAGCACTCGAGGTCGGCGCCCGGCGTCACCACGTCGATGCGGTCGGCGTCGGCGTCGTACATCGAGAGAAGTTCCACCGCTTCGGTTTCGGTGTTCGCGACCAGCCGATCGGCCTCGCCGACCACCTGCTGCTCGCCGATGACCCGCAGCTGCGGTTCGGCGGTGTCGCCCTCGGCCAGTGCGGCGTTCTTCACGGCGGCCAGGGTGTGGGCGGTGTGCACCAGCGGCACACCCCATCGGTCGCGCGCGAGCCAGCCGACCTGTCCCGACAGCCAGTAATGCGAGTGGATCACGTCGTAGTGGCCGGGCGCCTGCGCCGCCTCGGCCCGCAACACCCCCGCGGTGAAGGCACACAACTGAGCGGGGAGGTCGCGTTTGTCGAGGCCCTCGAACGGTCCGGCGACCACGTTACGGACGGTCACGCCCGGAGCGGCCGCGACCGAGTGCGCATCGGACGACGACGTCGCCCGGGTGAAGATCTCGACCTCGATACCGCGCCGCGCCAGCCGGATCGCGGTCTGCCACACGTAGACGTTCATCCCACCCGCGTCACCGGTGCCCGGCTGCGCCAACGGCGAGGTGTGCACGGAGATCAGCGCGACACGCCGCGGCAACGGGCTGGAGGTCATGGCCTCCACCTTAGAGAAATGGCGTCGACGGTGACGCGCGCCCTCCGCTTCCACCAGCGCTCACCCGAGCAGTCCCGCGGCTTCGCGTCCGGCCCGACGATCCCCTACACTGTTTTCGGTAACGATTGTCATTTGCGAAAAAGGGTGTCATGAGGAAATCGCTTCTGGCCGCGGCCGGAGTTCTGTCCGCCGCCGCGCTGGTGCTCACCGGTTGCTCGAGCGACTCCGGGAACGGAGACGGCACCCCGACCGTGGTGACGTCGACCAACGTCTGGGGCTCGGTCGCCTCCGCGGTCGCCGGCGACAAGGCCACCGTCACCGCCCTGTACACCAGCACCGATGGCGATCCCCATGAGTTCGAGCCGTCCGCCGCCGACACCGCGACGGTCGCCGACGCCGACATCCTCGTGATGAACGGCGGTCACTACGACGCCTACATGGAGCAGGCCGCGAAGTCCTCGGACGCGACCGTCGTCGATGCATTCGAACTCGCCGGCAGCGACGAGCACGATGCCGGCGACCACACCGACCATGGCGACGCAGGTCACGACCACGGCACCGAGAACGAGCACGTCTTCTACGACCTGCCGGTGGTCGCGGAGGTCGCCGGCAAGATCGCCGATGCGCTGTCCGAGCAGGACCCGGAGAACGCCGGGACCTACCGTGCGAACGCCGAGACCTTCACCTCCGGCATCGACGGTCTGCGGACCGAGCTCGCCGGCATCCGCAAGGCGCACGACGGCACGAAGGTCGCCCAGACGGAGCCGCTCGCGGGTTACCTGCTCACCGAGGCCGGCCTGGCCGACGCGGCTCCCGCCGGGTTCACCCAGGCCGTCGAGGAGGGTCAGTCGCCGTCCGCCGCGGACCGCGCCGCCATGCAGGATCTCCTTGCATCCCGCGGCGTCGCCGTCCTGATCTACAACGTCCAGGCCATCGACCCGGTAACCCAGGCGATGCTCGACGTCGCGAAATCCTCGAAGGTGCCGGTTGTCGAGTTCACCGAGACCCTCCCGGACGGCGTCACCGACTACCTCGCCTGGCAGCGCGCACAGATCGACGCGCTCGCGGCAGCCCTCGACACCGAGAAGAGGTGACCGCGATGACGGTGGGCACCGACCCGGTGGTGACGTTCTCGGGTGCGCGACTCGGCTTCGGCAACCGCGTGCTCTGGGACGACCTCGACCTGACGATCCGCCCGGGTGAGTTCGTCGCCGTGCTCGGTCCCAACGGCTCCGGCAAGACGTCCTTACTTCGTGTCCTGCTGCGTCAGTACCCTCTCGACAGCGGCGCCGTCGCGACCACCGGCGCGATCGGCTACATCCCGCAGCAACACGCCGATGACGCCGACCCCATGGCGATCCGCGGCCGGGACCTGGTCGGTTTCGGCGTCGACGGCAGCCGGTGGGGTCTCGGCCTGCGCGGCCGGTCGCGCAGGCGCGAACTCGTCGACCGGGCGCTCGCCGCGGTGGATTCGCTCCCCTACGCCGACGCACCGCTCGGCGTCCTCTCCGGCGGCGAACAGCAGCGACTGCGCGTGGCCCAGGCCGTCGTCAGCGATCCCGCCCTCCTCTTGTGCGACGAGCCGCTGGCGAGCCTGGATCCCACCAATCAGCAGGTCGTGGTCGACCTCATCGACCAGCGTCGACGTCAGGCCGGGACCGCGGTCGTGTTCGTCACGCATGAGATCAACCCGATCCTCCCCTACGTCGATCGTGTGCTCTACCTGGTCGGCGGGCGGTTCCGCATCGGCACCCCCGACGAGGTGATGACCACCGAGACGCTCAGCGAGCTGTACGGCAGCGACGTCGAGGTGCTCCGGGTCAATGGTCGACTCATCGTGATCGGCGGCGAGGACGCACACCACTGCGTCGACATCGCCGACGCCGGAAGCCAGTCCGCATGAGCGTGACCTCGCTGGCCGTCGAACGTCGGTTCAGCGACCTCTGGGACTTCTCCGAAACCGTGAACCTGCTCGGCTACGACTTCATGCAGCAGGCGCTGCTCGCGATGATGTTGCTCGGACTGCTCGGCGGGCTGCTGGGACCGCTGATCGTGGCGCGGCAGATGTCGTTCGCGGTCCACGGCTGCAGCGAGTTGTCCGTGACGGGTGCGGCGGCCGCTCTGCTGATCGGCTTCAGTGTCAATCTCGGTGGTGTCATCGGTGCGGTGATCGCGGCCGCGGTATTCGGGTTCCTCGGCAACAAGGCCCGCGAACGCGACTCCGTGATCGGTGTCGTGATGGCGTTCGGCCTCGGAATCGGTGTCCTGTTCCTCGCCCTCTACGGCCGCATCGGTACCGGTTTCGCGCTGCTGACCGGACAGGTCGTCAGCGTCGGGATCGACGGTCTCGTGGCGATCGCGATCACCACCGCCGTGGTCGTCGCGGTGCTGGCGGTGATCTATCGACCGCTCCTGTTCGCATCCACCGATCCGCGGGTCGCGCAGGCGCATGGCGTGCCCGTCCGGACGCTGTCCGTCGTCTTCGCGGTCATCATGGGACTCGCGGCGGCCCAGGGTGTCCAGATCATCGGCGCGCTGCTGGTGATGTCGCTGCTGATCACCCCGGGTGCGGCGGCGGCGCGGGTGACCGCGAATCCGGCTCGGGCTCTGGTGCTGTCGGTCGTCTTCGCCGAGATCGCCGCGGTCGGCGGGTTGCTGATGTCACTCGCGCCGAAACTCCCGGTCTCGGTGTTCGTCACGATCATCTCGTTCGTGATCTACGTCGTGTGCCGCTTCATCGGCTCACGCCGCGTGCACGCCACGCGCTAGTACTCCTGGGCGTCAGTACTCCTCGGCGAACCCCGGATTGCAGCGGGCGCCGATCATGTCCTCTTCGGTGACGACGGGGCGTCCCGGTTCGAGGTTCCAGCTCGGTTTCTCGGGTTCGACGATCCGCGCGAAGCGCCAGTGGCACTCGAACTGCGCCTGCATGCCGGGGGTGTCGGCGCCGGCGTCGAGTCCGACGACCTCCCGCCACGCCGCGGCCATGGCCGTGGGGTCCTGCGTGTACCGCCCGGAAGTGGTCGGGAACACCGAGAGGCTGGGACCGACCTCGGTGTCGGTCCATTCGACGCGTTCGATGAAGGGTGCCCGGTAGACCACCGTCGGAGTGGTCGGCGAGTCGCTCGCCCCGTGGGTCGTCGTGGCCGCCCCCGCCGTGACACCGCTGGGCGTGACACTGCCCGGCGTCGTACTGCTCGGGGTGGCGCTGATCGGGGCACCGGTACCGGCGGGTTCGGTCGAACCACATCCGCCGAGGACGATCGCGACGCCGACACCACCGGCGCAGGCAGAAGCGAAGATCCGCGCCCTCGTTTGTGCCATCGACGTACTCCTCATGACGCCACCCTAGGCGACGAGTAGCCTGCAGCTGTGAGACACCGGCGCACGATGCGGATGCTCGCCGCCGCCCTCGTCGTCGTGCTCGGCGGACTGATCTGCATGACCGGCTGCGCCCTCACCCCGCTGGCCGGTCCACCGGAGTCCACCCAATCCCACCGAGTCCGCGCCACGCCCACCGGCCTCACCCTCGACGGGAAGCCGTGGTGGCCCGTCGGTTTCAACGCCTACCAGCTCGGCACGGACTGGTCGGTCAACACCGGTTGTGGCGCGGAGGTCGATCTCGACGACTATTTCGCGCAACTGCCGCCGCGCGCGCTCACCCGTTTCAACCTGTATTCGTCCTTTGTCGTCGACAAGCGCAGTGGGCTTATGGATTTCGGACCGCTCGACCGGGTCTTCGCGGCCGCTCCCGTCATCGGCAGCTGGTGTTGCCGGTGCTCACGGGCGGATCGGGAGACTGCGGGGACGGCCGGTTCAAGGACCGTGGCTTCTATGTGAACGGCTGGCGCACCCAGAAGTCGCGAAGTCACCAGACCTATGCCGAGTGGGTGCAGACGGCCGTGACCCGGTGGCATGACGAACCGTCGATCATCGGCCGGGAACTGGTCGGCGAACCGGAGGCCAGCAGCTGCGGCACCGCCTGCGACTGGCGGAACCGGGTGTGCCCCGACGACGCCACCGCGGTGCTGCGAGGCTTCTTCGATCAGGCCGGTGCGCACCTCCGTTCCTTCGACGACGCACGACCGATCTTCTCCGGACTGGTGGGTGGCGACCAGTGCGGAATCGCCGGGAACGCCTATGCGGAGGTCGCCGGGTCGAGCGGGATCGATGTCCTCGACTTCCACGACTACAGCTCCGGCACGCACTCCGGACCGCGCGGCAGCAATCTGCCCACACGCATCACCCAGTCGCGTCAGCTCGGAAAACCACTGGTGGTCAACGAGATCGGCGTCGAAGCCGGATCGTGCCTGCCGCTGTCCACCCGGGCGCGGCAGCTCGACGCCATCATCACCCGCCAGCGCGACGCCGGAACCGCGGGCGCACTGCTGTGGTCGTATGTACCCGACCCCGCACCTCGGAATGCACCTACGACATCGGCCCACACGATCCCGCGTGGAAGGTCGTCCGCGACCATGCGCGCTGATCGTCGTCATCTCATGATCTGATAGACACGCCAATCCGGCAGGTCCGCACCGTCGTTGCGCGCCTCGAGGACGAGCGCCCCGATCTGGGCACCGTTCTCGTACATGGTCGGATAACGCTGGTTGATCGCATCGGCCACACCTCGACCCTCGACCGGAGCGGTGAGGAAGTACCTGACACCGAGGTCCGCGGGAGCGTTGAGCCGTTGGGCGAAGTCCCGGTCCGACGGGATGACGAACTGTCGCGGCCGCTCGGACTGCACGACCACCGCGAATCCGTAGACGGTGTCACACAGGACCGAACCGTCCGGTAGGGCAAGCCCGTCGAGGTACTCGGCCAGTGCACGTTCGGTGGAGAACGAACGGACCACCCGTTGCTCGTACGAGGTGTTTCTGCTGAACCGACTGCGGTTGCGGGTTCACCACCGATCCCAGCGCGAACTCCTGCGGGGCGTACTTCGGTGACGTCATCCCCATCGCGGTCACGGGCAGCGCCGACGCCATCACCACGATGGCCACCGTGCACGCGATCGTGTACCCCCCACCGCGATGCGTAGGGCCGCACAGGCGCCGGGTCCGCGTGGGCGCCCGCGCGACGCATCGGGATCGGCCGGCGCAGCGGTACCGACATCAACGCCACGATGGCGGCCAGGAGGATCACCGTCATGTAGAACCGCAGGAAGCCGAAGGTCGAACCCCGCGCGTAGCCGAAGACCTGGAAGGCCAGTACCGCCACGATCATGAGCCCCGGCAACAGGGGTGACAGCCGGTGGCGCCGCGCACGCACGCCGATCAGCCCCACGACGAGGATCGGCAACAGCGGCGCGAGAATGGCCAACTCGGTGATGGAGAACCAGATGGCTTCGCTCGTCGTCGACGATCCGCTGCCGCCGGATTGCGCGATGATGGCGGCGTTGCCGTACTCGGAGGTGAACTGTGCGAACGCGTTCCCGGTGATCAGCCAGCCGGTCGCCGCCCAGGCGAGGAAGGCCAGCGCGCTCGGGGCGACGACGAGGGTGATGTCGACGAGGCTTCGCGACAGACGTTTTCGCCCGTCGCGGCGGCGGTAGGTGACCCATCCGACGACGCATCCGGCGGCCAGCGCGGCCGCCCCGCCGTCGTAGCGGGTGAGGTAGGACAGTGCGAGCGCGATTCCCGCGACGACAAGCTCGTGTACGTCATCGGTGGAGACCCAGCGGATCAGGCGGCGCGACGCCCAGGCGAGAAAGAACAGGTACGGCGCCTCGCTCATCCCGTTGGCGCCGTACAGCACGACCATCGGATTCGCTGCGTAACAGATCGTGAAGACCGCGGCGACAACCGGATCGAGACCCCGATCGCGAGCGATACCCGAGACCTGGACGACCGAACCGGCCATGAACATCGACGACATGATCACCGCCGACAGCGCGTGGGTGGTCATCTCCGGCCACCACGGGCTCAACGCGACGAGGGGCAGTTGCACCACCGCGGTCAGCGGGGTGAAGACGAAGCCGATGGCCGACAGACGCGGTGTCCGGCTGAACAACACGCTCTGCGCCGACTGGACCCTGGACAACGCGTCACCGAAGAAGAGATGCACCTCGGTCGCCAGGTACACCCCGACGACCAGATACGGCAACCAGGCGGCCAGGAAGATCAGGACCCCGACCCGAAGCCGCCGGTTCACGTGGCGCCTCCGGGCTCTTCCCCACTCGTGCCGTGTGCGCCCTGCTCACCGGGATCGTCCGCCGCGGATTCCTGATGGCTGGTCGACAGGCCGTGGAAGGTCTTCTCCCAGTACGACGGATTGACCAGGATCTGCCACATGCCCTTGATGGCCGCGACGCTCATCATCAGCCAGTACAGCGGGATCAGCAACGCCGAGAACAGCAGTTCGCTCCGGTCGTCCTCCCGGATCGCGATCAGGTTCATGTATATCGCCGCACCGTTGCCCAGCAGCATCGAGACGAGCGCGAGGTAGTAGATGGGTCCCGGGAAGAGGTCGACGACGATCAGCGGCTGCCCCGCGATCCACAGCGCGAGGATCAGCCAGAACACCATGTTGACGCACGCGATCACCGGCGTGCCCGCGATGAGCAGCGTGAAGCGGACGAACGCAACGGGTCCGAGGATGTGCCACAGCTTGACCGGGTGACGCATGTGCACGAGCCAGGTCTGCATGCAGCCCTTGTACCAACGGGATCGCTGGCGCACCCAGTTGATGGCGTCGACGTTGGCCTCTTCCAGCGTGATCGAGTCCAGCACGACCGTGCGGTAACCGTGGTCGGCGATCCGCACCCGAGGTCGGCGTCCTCGGTGACGTTGAAGGGCTCCCACGCCCCGATCCGGTCGAGCACATCGCGTTTGAAGTGATTCGACGTGCCGCCCAACGGAATCGGCGCCCGACTCACCATCATCCCGGGCAGCAGGAAGCCGAACCAGATCCCGTAGTCCGCGGTGAACCACTCGGTGAGCATGTTGTCGCGGACGTTGTGGAAGCTGAGCTTGCCCTGGACGCACACGACCGACTCGTCGTCGGAGTTGTTCAGCACGTAGACCGCACGACGCAGTTGCAGGGGATCGGGTTTGTCCTCGGCGTCGAAGATGGTGACGATGTCACCGGTCGCGAAGTGCATGCCGAAATTGCACGCCTTGGGTTTGGTTCGCGGTTGTGCCGGCGGTGTGAGGACCACGGTGACAAGGCCATTCGCCTCGACCCCGCGTGCGGCTTCGATCGTCGGCTCGTCGTCCTCCTCGAGCAGCAGGAGGACCTGGAGCTTCTCGCGGGGGTACTCGATGGTCTCCATGGCGGCGACGAGGTCGCCGACCACTTCGGGCTCACCGTATGCGGGGACGAGGACCGTGTAGCGGGGAAGTTCCTCGTCGGGGATCGACCGGGCCTGCTCGTCGCTGACCCGGATTGCCCCGTTCACCGGTCCCCGCCGGAAGATCACCAGCCGATCGGCGAGAGTGACGACGTAGGCGACGGTCGCCGTCGACACCAGCGCCGCGCAGGTGCCCACCGGGAAGAAGACCATCAGCACGGCGATGACGCCGAGCAGCGTGAACCCGATGATCTTCTGAATCCGGTTGAACGCCACCGATGCCGACATGTCCGCATCGGCCTCGCGCAACCGGTCGACGGCGTCGCGGAGCGCTTCCGCACGGTAGTCCTCGTCGGCGAGCAGTTCGGCGACCGGCCGCCGGGGCCGCGTGCTGCGCGCCACCCCCCGGCGCGTCGGCGTCGCGTTCGTCGATGGTCACGGCTCGGCCCTCGCGACCTCGACGAGTTGTGACCGCACCAGCCCGCCGGCGAGCCCCACCAGGAGATCGCGATCCTTGTACTGCGGGTCGGTGTCGAGGAGAACCGCGTTGCCGCGCAACAGGATCGTCATGAGCGAGGTGAGGTTTTCCAGGAGGGTGATCCGCGGTTCCGGGAAGTACGCCGCCGGCTCGTGATCGTCGACGGCCCAGATCATCACCTGTTGCGTGCGGCGCCCGTTGTTCCACCACCACGAGACCACCGTGTACGTCAGGTATCTCGCATCGTCGACCACGCTCCACATTTTTCCGCGAACCCCGAACGGCAACGCCACGTCGACGGGTTCGTTCGAGCGTTCGTCGGACAGGTCGTAGCGGAAGATGTCGGGATACACCTCGAGCGCGAGCGGTCGCCGGCTGTCGACGCTGTCGACGACGACGCGGCGGGGTCGGGCGAATTTGTCGAATGCCCGTGTCCCCCGGCTCTGGACGAGCACCTGGCGGGTGAGGACCGCACCGGGACCGTACAGGCGGGACACCCAGCCGTAGACGCGAACCGATTCCTGACGCCAGCCCGGTGGGATGTTGAGCTGCCCGCCGATCTCGAGCTGCGGGTATGTGTTGCTCTGCCAGGTACTGCCCACCGGCGGGGTGGGGATGAATGCCAGCAGGATGGCCGCGAGGACCACCACCAGCACGGGCCGCCCGACGAAGCCGACCGTCGGATCCTTGACCTCCCCTCGCACCGGCGGTGACCATCTCCGCCCGCCGCGTCGCCGGTAACTGACCAGCATGATCCCGGAGGTCGCGACGGCCGCGATCAGAGCCGGTCCGGGGACGAGCACATTGCGCGGCGCCTCGAGGGCGTTGAGCACCAGCAGTGCGAGAAGGCCCACCGCACCGGCGATGAGCGCCGCGACCGCCTTGCGCCGCCAGGTACGTCCCACCGCGACGACCGTGGCGGCGACGGCCATCAGCACGAGGGCGAATCCGGCGGCCATCGAGGTGCCGCCAAGCGCCAGCACCAACCCCCGCACCGGGATGGGGAAGATGAGCAGGAACACCAGCCAGGCCCACTTGTAGCGGGAGACCGGCCGCAGACCGAACAGCAGGATCGACGCTCCGAGCACGAACATCCACAGCGCCAGCAGATCCATGTGCGACGTCAGATAGGCCCGCCCGTAGCGCGGCGTGACGAGAAGTTTGCCCGTCACCGCCAGGACGATCACCACGATCCCGACGATCACGTCGGTCTGCCGGTCGTGGATGGGTGGCTCGTCGAAGTCGCGCCACGAGACCCCGACGACGGCGATCAGGCTCAGGACCACCAGCACCGGCACGTACAGGATGAGTGTCTGGGCCCGCAGTTCGTCGATCACCGCCGCGATGGTGTTCCAGAAGCCCAGCACCGTGCACGCCACCAGCAGCACCCACCGGAACGCGATGACCCGCCACGGGTGACCGCCGAACAGCGGCGTCTCGGGACGGGAGAGTGTCGCCATGGCGACGACCCGTGAGGCGGTCACGGCCATGCGCGCTCAGCCCCCGGAAGAGGTCCGCCGCCGGCGCCGCAGCAGGAAGGTCGCCAGTGCTGCCACCGCCACGACACCCACCGCGGCGACCGCGACGATCACCCACGAGGTCCCGGCCGACGACTCGGATCGATCCGGTGCCACTGCGTCGGCGACCACGACGACCGGTTGCTGGCCGGCCACCTGCAGGACGGCGTCGCCCGCGAGCGACGGCCACCGGTCGGGGTCGGCGTCCAGCCAGGTCAGTAAGGCATCGAGGTCGGCCGCGGTCCCGGTTGACGTCGCCAGCAGGACCGACCGTCCGTCCTGCCGCGCGACCTGCAGCGAGCCGAAACGTACGGCCGGGTTGAGGACGACGTTCGAGCGTTCGCCGTCGGCCCCCAGCACCGAGAGCGTGCCCCCGGTCGCCTCGACGGGCAGCGGCAACTCGGGTACCCCCTGCCCGTCGACGGCGACGATCACTATCGGACCGTTCGAGGACATGGCGTCGGCGACCGGCATGACGTCGATGCCGAGTCGGACCGCCGACAGCCGTTGCAGTCCGGTCATCAGCACCACTGCGCGGCGGACGTCGTCGACGCCGCCGTCGGTCCAGGCCAGCGCTGTACGGGGCATGAGTGCCTGCGGGAGGGAGGCGAAGCCGGGCGGCTGCGGCGGGTCGGCGCTCTCGGATCGGACCTCACCGGTCGACGCGAGGCTGAGTGAAGTCCGTGTCCCGGTGCCGCATCCCTCGCCGACGTCGGGATGGTTGTAGGTCACCGTGACCTCGGTGAACCGCGCCAGGAGATCCGGCGGGATGTCGACCCACGTGTTGTACCTGCCGGACGGGTCCGCGGGCACGGAGGCGATCACCCGCGGCCCGACGGTCACCGCGATCTGACCGCCGAGCGGGGTGTAGGTGCCCGACAACTGGACTCGGACGTCCTCGGAAGGTCGTCCCAGTCTCGCCTGGTCGATCCCGAAGGAGATCGACGGCCATCCCGCGGCGGCGGTGACCAGTTGATCGCCGACACCCAGGTCGGCCAGCGTGTTGACCGCCGGCGCGAGTTGCGGTGCGGCAAACGGAGCTCCGGCCACGGCGGCCGAACTGATCGCGATGCTCGACAGTTCCGAGGTGAGGAACTGCACCTGTGTCGCCAGCTCCTCGGGGTTGCCGCCGATTCGCAACACCGGCCATCCTGCTCCCGGTCCGAGGCTCAGGCCGGCCGGCGCATCGATACTGATGACGACCTGCCGTTCGAGCGGGCCGACGGCAGCGGTCGGCCTGGTCTCGTTCCGGGGCAGCGACGCGGTCCGGATGTCGACGGCCGCCGAACCGTAGTTCGCGACCACCGCGGTCGCGAGTTGCACGGCCGCGGCGCCTTCCGCGGGTTTCACATCCTCGGGGACGTAGATGGTCAGGGCGCGCAGGATCGGGGGTAGGAATCCGGCGACTCTCGCCGGTGTCGCCTCGCGTCCGCCGTAGGCCACGACCGCGTTGACGATCCGGAATCGGTTGTCGGCGTCGAAGTCACAGGAACCGGCCGTGCGCAGGTAGGTGCGCAGGACGATGTCGGCGGAATTCCGGTCGAGGCGCACGCCTCGAAGGGGCAGGGCGATCGGCGAATTCACCGCCGGGTCGATCGGCGTCCGCGAGATGAGTCGATCACCTTGCAGCACATCGACATTCCCGCCGGTGACGAACGACGGGAACTGGGCGGTCCCGCGGATCTCGGTGGGGGTGAGGTTCGGCGGCACGGCGAGCGAGAGGCTGACCTCTCCCTGTTGTCCTGGAAAAGCGATCGTCGACGACGAGCCGAGATATCGAAGACTCAACGGCGGTGGCGGGTCACCGGGCGCGGCGGCCGCAGGTGGCGCAGAGAGGGCCCCCACCAAGGCGCTACCCGCGATCAGCAGGCCCGCCAACCCGACGCCCACCGCATGTTTCCAGCGACTTACGCAGGACACGTGCAACTCTCACTTCTCCTCACGTGACCCCAACCACTCACATCACACCACCCCTGAGTACAGAAGCTAACGCAGGGAGTCCGTTTCGATACCTTTTCGCCCGATCTGAGCACCGATGTCGTTGCGAGTCGCGAACGTTCCACGGGGCCGCACCGATGTCTGCGACGATGGCCTCAAAGCACCCGAGAACACCCGACCCGAGGGCCAGCATGCGCCCAGTTCACGTCGGCGACGAGATCGACGGCGGCGTGTATGTGGATGTCGCCGGGACGACGCTGTGGCACTTCATCGAAGGCAACCCTCAGGGCGCCCCAACCGTGCTCCTGCACGGCATCTTCGCCTCGGCGGCGTCCTGGGGCGCGCAGGTCCCCGATTTCCTCGATGCCGGGCTGTTGCTGTTCATGCCCGAACGGCCCGGTCACGGGCACAGTCCCGACACCGACAGCGATTTCACCTGTGCGTCCATCGCCGCACGCACGATCGCCTATCTCGAAACGGTCGTCGGACGTCCGGCGAATCTCGTCGGCTGGGGCGACAGTGCGGCCGTCGCACTCGTCATCGCGCGGGACCGTCCCGATCTGGTGAACCGCGTGGTGGCCGTCGGCGGTTACCTCAATCCCGGTGGTCGCCGGATCGACCGATTCGTCGAACTGGTGATGGACCGCAATCCGGTGACTGTCGAGTACCTGCGTACCCACCACGACGAGATATCCCCCGATGGTCCCGAGCACTTCACCGTCGTCTACGACAAGACGATCCGGATGCTCGCCTCCGAACCCGACTATGCGGTGGCCGATTTCGCCGACGTACCGGCATCGGTGCTGCTGGTGGTCGCCGATCGTGGGCTGGTACGCATGGAGCACGCGCTGGAGATCGTCCGAACGCTGCCGCACGCTCGGCTCGCGGTGCTGCCGGGGACCCACATCCTCCCGGTGGAGGCACCCGAAACGTTCAACCCACTGGTGCTGTCGTTCCTCGCGGCCGATCCGCCCACCGAGTGGCTAACGGAGTGACCGGTCGCGTCGGCGGTCAGGCCTGCGATGGTGCGTGCACCCGGTTCCAGGCCTGGCGCCGCAGGGTGTCGGGATCGGTGACGACGCGGTCCGGGTCGTTGATGACCAGGACCTTCCGCTCGGCGGTCGTGTAGGCCGGCCAGCCGAGACCGGGGTCGCCGGTGCGGGCGAAAGCAGCCCAGCGGCCCTGCACGCTGTCGGTGACACGACGCGTGCCCGGCCAGTCCGCGATCGCGAGTCCCGCGCCCATCGGCGCGCGGTAGGCACCGAACACGGTGAACAGTTCCGTCGCGTGGGTCGCGCCGAAGCCCGTCGCGTCCAGGACCTTGGTCCGATAGTCATAGCGGTACACGTAGGTCGGCGCGACCTTGCTGTGCCCGTCGGCGAAGGCACTCATCGGCGCCCAGAAGATCGAGTCACCGGCCAGGCGGATCCGATCGCGGTCGCCGTTGGAGTAGTGGGCGGCGATCTCGCGGCGGACCTCCTCGTCCTCCACCCGCATCAGCATGCGTTCGGAATCGGGCAGGACGTTCCAGAGTTTCGCGAAGAGTCTCCCCTCGTCCTTGTTGCTGCCGATCACCAGCGGCACCGGCAGCGTCAGGCCGTCGGCGGCCGCAGCGAGCGGCGAGCGCGGCAGCAGATCACCGTCGACGACGGGCGCGAACGGGATGGACCCGCCCGAGGACTTGGTCGCGAACCGCATGAGACGATTGCCCGCTTCGAGCAGCAATGCGGGATTGGGGGTGGTGAGAAGGCGTTGCGCCTCGGCCGGGTCGAGGGGGTCCTCGGTCCGCTCCATCGAGGTGTTCCGACGTTGCGGATCGCGGAGGATCCGGACGAACTCGTCGGCGTAGACGGTCGCGGCGTCCTGCTCGACCACGAGTTCCGGGGCGGGACTCTGCGCGATGGCGTGATGGAACAGGCCGGTGGCCTCCGGAGCGGACAGCAGGGCGAGCACCGACGACCCACCGGCGCTCTCGCCGAAGACGGTCACGTTGTCGGGGTCACCGCCGAACGCGGCGATGTTGTCCTGCACCCATCGCAGCGCGGCGATCTGGTCGCGCAGACCCGCGTTGGTGTCGAACGGCCGGTCGTCAGTGGCGAACTGCGAGAGATCGAGGAAACCGAAGGGACCGAAACGGTATTGGATCGTCACGACGACGACGTCCTGGGCACGGGCCAGGAAGGCGCCGTCGTAGAGCGGGGTCGCGGCGGTGCCGAGGATGAAGGCGCCGCCGTGGATGAAGACCATCACCGGCCGCGGCCTCGACGACGCGACGTCGGGTGAGAAGACGTTGAGCGTGAGGCAGTCCTCGGCCATCGGCGCGAACTTCCCCGGCGCGACGGCGGTGAACCGCTTCTCCTGGATGGCGGCCTTGGCGAGTTTGGTGCAGTCACGCACGCCGGGCCAGTCGTGGGCCGGTTCGGGTGCGCAAAACCGGCGGTGGGCCACCGGGGGCGCGGCGAACGGAATGCCTCGCCAGCTGATCGTGCCGCGGCGCAGCCGCCTTCCCCGTGCGCCACCGACGACGCCGTTGACCGTGGTGACCTTGGTGTCGAGCAGTGCCATACCCCCACCGTAGACGAATCGCCTGTTACGTCTGCTCAACCGGCGCAGATCTAGAATGTGGCCCATGACCGCCGACAAGGCCCGCTCCGACAAGGCCACCGTCGAACCGGCACGCGCTCGCATCGATCTCAACGCCGACCTCGGCGAGGGAGTCGGCGACGACGAGACGATGCTGACCATCGTGACCAGCGCCAACATCGCGTGCGGTTTCCACGCGGGAACTCCCGCAGACCTGCTGGCGACGTGCCGGGCGGCCGTGGCCGCCGGTGTCCGCATCGGCGCGCAGGTCTCCTATCCCGACCGCGCCGGCTTCGGCCGCCGGTTCATGGAGATGTCGACGCCGGACCTGATCGCCGATCTCGTCTATCAGATCGGCGCGCTCGACGCCCTCGCCCGATCCGTCGGCGGGTCGGTGACCTACGTGAAACCCCATGGCGCGCTGTACAACACGGTCGTCCACCACGAGCAACAGGCCGACGCGGTGGTCGCTGCGGTGCGCGACGTGAACCCGGGTCTGGCGATGATGGGGCTACCGAACTCGGAGATTCTGGCCCGTGCCGAACGCGCCGGGCTGCGGGTCATCACCGAGGCCTTCGCCGACCGCGCCTACACCCCCACGGGGACACTCGTTCCGCGCACCGAGCGTGGGGCCGTCCTCTCCGACAGCGCGGAGATCGCACGGCGGGTCGTCGAGATGACCACCACCGGACGCCTGACGGCGATCGACGGCACGGTGGTCGCGGTCGACGCCGATTCGATCTGTCTGCACGGCGACACCCAGGGCGCGGTCGGCCACGCCCGTGCGGTTCGCGAAGCACTCGCGCAGGCCGGTGTCGAGGTCGGTCTCACCCGGTCGTGAACCGGCGCGCGGACTACCGCCGGCGCTGGCGTGCGAATTCGGCGAGCACGACGCCCGCCGCGACCGACGCGTTGAGGCTCTCGACCTCCCCGGCCATGGGGATCGACAGGATCGAGTCGCAGCTCTCGCGCACGAGGCGCGACAGGCCCTTGCCCTCCGATCCCACGACGATCACCGTCGGACCGGTGCCGTCGTAGTCGTCGAGGGTCACGTCGCCGCCGGCGTCCAGACCCACGAGCTGGGCCCCGGAGTCGGCCCAGTCCTTGAGCGTCCGGGTGAGGTTGGTGGCACGCGCGACCGGGAGTCGTGCGGCGGCACCGGCGCTGGTCCGCCAGGCCACCGCGGTCACGCTCGCGCTGCGTCGCGCCGGGATCACCACGCCGTGCCCGCCGAAGGCGGCCACCGAGCGGATCACCGCACCCAGGTTGCGCGGGTCGGTGATGTTGTCGAGCGCCACCAGCAGCGGCGGGGTGCCGCTGGCCTTGGCGTCGGCCATCAGATCGTCCGGATGGGTGTACTCGTACTCCGGCACCTGCAGGGCGATGCCCTGATGCATTCCGTTGGTGGACAACCGGTCCAGCTCCGGCTTGCCGACCTCGAGGATGGAGATCGCCTGATCGCCGGCGATCTTGACCGCCTCGGCGACACGCTCGTCCGGTTCGGAGTTGGTGGCGATGTAGAGCGCCGTCGCGGGCACGCCCGCACGCAGGCACTCGACGACGGGGTTGCGGCCGAGCACGTACTCGGGACCCTCGTCCTTCCCGCGCACGCCGCCCCGGCCGGTGCCCGACTTCGCCGCGGCCTTCGCCCGCTTGTGAGCGGGGTGGTACGGGCGGTCGACCGCCTTCGGGGTGGCGCCCCGGGCCTCGAGACCGCGTCGCCGCTGGCCGCCGGACCCGACGACCTGCCCCTTCTTGGTGCCCGACTTGCGGATCGCACCCTTACGCTTGGAATTTCCTGCCATCACGCCTCACCCTTCAATGCCCACTGTGCACCATCAGGGGTGTCGGTCACCTCGATGCCGGCCTCGGCCAGACGATCCCGGACCGCATCCGCGGTCGCCCAGTCCTTGGCGGAACGCGCGTCGGCGCGCCGTTGCAGTTCGGCGCGCACCAGCACGTCCAGTGCAGAGGTGGCGGCCGAGTCGTCGGCCGCACCGGCCCACTGATCGTCGAGCGGGTCGACGCCGAGGATCCCCATCATGCCCCGCACCGACGATGCGGCGGCCAGCGCGGCCGCCCCGTCACCCGATTCGAGTGCGGTGTTGCCCTGACGGACGACGTTGTGCACGACCGCGAGAGCCGCCGGGACGCCGAGATCGTCGTCGAGCGCGTCACCGAAATCGGGGTCGATGTCGCCGACGACCACATCGCCCACGCGGGCGGCGACACGTTCGACGAAGGACTCCACCCGCCGGTAACCGGCGGCCGCCTCGGTGAGCGCACCCGGCGAGTACTCCAGCATCGACCGGTAGTGCGCACTGCCGAGGTAGTACCGCAGTTCGACGGCACGGACGCGCTGCAGCATCGCGGGGATCGACACCACGTTGCCCAGCGACTTGCTCATCTTCTCGCCACCCATGGTGACCCAGCCGTTGTGCAGCCAGTACCGCGCGAACGGGTCTCCGGCACCGTGCGCCTGGGCGATCTCGTTCTCGTGGTGCGGGAACACCAGATCCATTCCGCCGCAGTGGATGTCGAACTCGGCCCCCAGCAGGCTGGTGGCCATCGCCGAGCACTCCAGATGCCAGCCGGGGCGTCCGGGACCCCAGGGGGTCGGCCACGACGGCTCATCGGGCTTGGCCGCCTTCCACAGCGTGAAGTCGCGGTGATCGCGCTTGCCGGTGCCCGCGCTCTCGCCCTGGTGCACGTCGTCGAGCTTGTGCCCGGACAGTGCACCGTAGTCGGGGAGGCTTCGGACGTCGAAGTAGACGTTGCCGTCGGCGACGTAGGCGTGGCCACGCTCGATCAGGCGCTGCATGTACTCGACCATCTGGGTCACGAACCCGGTCGCCCGCGGTTCTGCCGACGGCGGCAGGACGCCGAGCGCGCGGTAGGCGTCGTCGAAGGCGCGCTCGTGCGTGGCGGCCCACTCCCACCAGGGACGGCCCGCGTCGGCGGCCTTGCGGAGGATCTTGTCGTCGATGTCGGTGACGTTGCGGACGAACAGCACGTCGAGGCCCTGGTGGCTCAACCAGCGGCGCAGGATGTCGAAGGCGATACCGCTGCGGACGTGGCCGATATGGGGAACACCCTGCACCGTCGCGCCGCACAGGTACACCGATGCCTGGCCTGGGCGCAGCGGCACGAAGTCGCGCACCTCTCGGGAGCTGGTGTCATAAAGGCGCAGGGTCACGACCGGCCATCCTACCGGACCACGGACGGGCCACCGACCGCCCGAGTGGCCGGACCAGACCCGTTCCGCAGCCGGAATGCCATCAGCCCGCGTCGGCGGCGAGAACCGGCTCGAGGACGGTGCCGACCAGCGCTTGCATCGTGTCGAGTGTGTCGGTGAGGACCGCCACGGCCCGGTCGGTGTGCGGGTACCGCACCCGGACGTGGATGCCGTCGCGGTCACGCCAGAACCACCACTGGGCGGTGTCGGTCGGCTTCTGACTCGATATCTGCCGGACGACGACGTCGCCACGCGGCATGGGCAGCCGCGTGTAGTCGACGTAGGACATCATGAAGACGTCACTTCGGCCGGGGCGCAGGCGATCGCCGAAGGCCGCGTATACCGGCGTCAGTCCGATCTCCGCCAGCGGGAGCGCCGCCGCGAGGCGTCGCGTGTTCCGGTACATGGCCGCGTACAGGTCGCCGGTCGCGCTGATCAGCATCGGCGCGTTGCCCACCGACCAACTCACGCAGCCCGGCCCCGCCCCGGCCCCGGTGGGCACCACGGTGGCCACCTCATCGGGTCCGCCGGCGGCGTTGATGGCCATGCCGGCACAGGTGAGCACGGCCGGATAGGTACGGGCCCCGCGCCGGTGGACCGTCGAGCTGAACGTCGCGGCGTCGTCGCCGGACATCAGCGTCCGGACCATCGTGTGGACGGGGAGGCTCTCCCCGGCGGCGACCCCGAGGTCGAGCGGGAATTCGGGAACCGTCCAACCGGTCGCGGCGAGGAACTGCTCCCAGCCGCTCAGGCGGGGATCGTCGGCGGTCACCGATGCCTCGGCTTCCGCGACGATCCGGAGTGCGTCGAGGCCGGACTCCGCCGGTGCCGGCGCGCGACCGGCGAGCAGCTCGCAGATCTCGGTCGACACGACGGCCAGTGATCGCGCGTCGACGTAGCAGTGGTCGAAGGCGCACACCAGCGTCGTGCCGCCGGGGCGGGTCACCGCCGCGAGGAAGTGCGGCATCGGTTCGAAGGGATTGCAGGTCGCGCCGATGTACCCGGCCAGTCGCGAGGCGAATGCCGATGCCGAGAGCCCGTCGTCCGCCTGCCGGAACTCTTCTTTGACGTCGACGCCCGGATGCAACAGGCGGGTGACGACGTCACCGGTCTGCACGTAGTGACTGCGGAGCGCGTCGTGGCGGGCGATCATCGTCCCGACGGCCTCGCAGATCTGGTCGAGATCGATTTGTTCCGGGAAATCCAGGGTGAGCGCCATCCAGCCCGGCTGCCCCGCGGCGATCGACGCGAGGTGGAATCGCTCGTTCTCCGACACCGGTACGCTCGACCGGGCGGCCGCCCCGCCCGGTACGGCACGCCAGCACACCAGTTCTCCCGGCTCGACCGCCCACGATTCGGAACTCGAGAGCTTCATCGCACAACCGATTCCGTCGCGTACCCGGCCGCATCCGCGTACTCGGCCAGGATTTCGCGCAGGGTCGCGAACTGCTCGAGGATCGACGTTCGCGCCACGTCGTTGTCGGGGATCTGCGACACGACGTCGAGTCCCGTCGCCGTCCGCGTGAACCAGAGGTTGGCGTTGCGCGTGGGACCGAGTCCGGTCAACAGCTGTGTCCCGTTCAGAACCGGGTCGTCACCGATCGGCAGGCGGCGGAGGTCGGTGTAGGACACCATGTACGGACTTCCGTCGAGTCCGCGGAAGACGCCCTCTCCGGCGAGTTGCGCGAGCACCGCGTGCGCGGGGATCTCGGCCGCGCCGCGGGCGAGTCGAACGCTCTGGGCGGCCGCGCGCACCAGGTCGTCGAAATCGACGTCTCCGATGTTCGGTACCTCGACGGAGATCGGCGCGAAGTTGCACAGCCAGCCCTGCGTCCAGAAGTGCTCCGGCGCACGGGTGGCCAGCACGGTCGACACGAAGAACCGGTCACGACCGGTCATTCGACGGTGCCATTCCGCGAGCGCCGCGTAGATGAGCCCGGAGAAGCTGCCGCCGGTCGCGGCGATCCGGGCATCGCAGCGGGCGAGAGCGTCGGCGTCGAGCAGCACTGTCTGTGCCGTGACCGACGGCTTCGGCAGTCCGTCGGTGAGACCGAGGTCGAGCGGACAGCTCGGCGTACGACCGTCGTTGTGCACCAGTGCGTCCCGCCAGACCGCGACACGATCGTCGGCGGGGTCGAGTGAGGCGGCGATGCGGCGTTCCGCCAGTACCGCGTCCCCGAAGGATCCGGCCGGCGCCAGCTCCGCGGGCTCGCCGGCACAGTGGCCCCGGTACAGCTCGACGATCTCGAACATCGCGAGGACCAACGAATAACCGTCGCCCCGGACATGATCCGTCGAGACGAAGAACGTGAAGCCGTTGTCGTCGCAGGTCGCGCCCCACCACGAACCCGGAACCAGATCGGACCAAGCGGTCTCGGCGGCCCGGCCGCCCACCCAGTCACCGAGTTCGGCGTCGTCCACGTGGACGGATTCACGGTCCGCGGTGACGATCTCGACCTCGTCCGGTGGCAACACCCATCGCTCGTGCCCTGCCGGACCCGAGCGATAGTGCGCGCGCAACTCCTCATGGCGCCGAACGAAGTCGGTCAGCGCGGCCGACATGGCATCGGGTACCAAGGGAGTATCGAATCGTGTTGCGGCCACGATGAATCCGTGGTGCGCCTCGCCCTCCCGGCGTTTGGCCGCCATCGTCGCCAGATGGTCGGATTGCAGGAACGACACCCCGTCGCCCCAGCGTTGCGCTGCTTTCGCAACACGGTCCGGATCGCGCAGCTCCCACTCGACGGCCCGCCCACCGGTCAGGTGTGGGCGGAGCCGAGCGACCAGCGACCCGGAATCGCTGAACCGGGGAGGGATGTCGCGTGACTGCAGCGTTCCCGACATCAGCTGCCGAGGACCCCTGTCGGGCTTCCGGCGGACAGGACCGCGCGGTCGATACCGGTGGGTCCGTCCACCGCACCCGCACGGTAGGAATACTCGCAATCGCCCTCGGCGACTATCTCCATCAGCGTCGCGTGGAACGTCGACAGGAAGACCTCGACAGCGGGTGCGTTCGCGGCCGGGAAACGGGCAGACACGTTGACGCCGGTGGGGATGCGGTTGATCCAGAAGTAGACCTCGTCGGCGTCGCGGGTCGCGCTGCGCAGCACCCGTGCCGCACGCGGCTCCCACTCGGTCGAGCCCTCCGCGTGTCGAAGGTCGATGTAGGACACCACGAATCCCGGAGGTGTCACGTCCCCACCGATCAGCTCGGCGACCGGCGCGAACGGGGCAGCGCCCACATCCTTGTACTGGGCCGCGGTGGCCGCGACGGCGGTCAGCGCGTCGGTGAAATTCAGCGGCCGGCCCGGGCGGACGGCCACCGGGATGATCCCGACGAACCAGCCCACCGCCTCGCCCCACTCGATCGCGTTGCGGGTGTGGATCGGACTGATGAAACGGAGATCCGCGGAACCGGTCAGGGCCGCCGACGTCATCGACAGCGCGGTGTAGATGCCGGCGGTCATCGACGATCCGGCCGCCTTGCAGATCGCGTCGAATCGCTTGGTGTCGGCGGCGTCGAGCAGCCAGTGCGACAGCGTGGCCTGGAAGCCCTCGTCCGGGGTCCGCTGAGCCGCGATGGTGCGCGGTGCATCGGCGGGGACGTCGAACTGCGGGAACCGCGGGATCGACTCCGGCTGTACGGCGGTGGTGGTGTCGTCGAAGAAGGTGCGCCACTGGCTCACCGCGGCGTTGTTGGCGTCGATCTGCTCACCGAGACGACGCTCCGCGTCACTGAAGTCCAGGTAGCTGCCGAACGCCGCGAGTCCGTGCGGTTCCCCGGTGACCTCGGCGAGGTACAGCGCGGTCAGTTCGCGGATCGCGAACACCTGGGTGTAGGCGTCCATCACCGTGTGATCGGCGGCGAACACGACGAGGAACCCCTCGTCGTCGCCGGGCGTCTCGACCGTCACCGCAAGGCAGTGCGGCCACGTCAGCGGGGTGACGGTGGTGTTGAAGTATTCGGTGATGAGTTCGGAGACCTCGGCGGGTTCCAGATCGGACCCGAAGGCCCGCTCGCGCACCGAGATCGTGTCGGCGGCGACGGTGATGCGGGTCAGGTCGCCCTGCGGGTGCCCGGCGTCGTGGACGCGCACCGAGGTCCGGAATGCCTCATGCCTGCGGTACCACGCAACGAGCGTGCGCGAGAACGCATCGCGATCGAGCGGACGCTGAATCCGGAAAGCGGTCCCGATCCACTGGCTGTACCAGTCGGAGCCCTCACGAACCGCCCGTCGGGCGTGCTCGAGGTGCATGTACGACAGTTGTCGCGAATCGCTCTGCCACTCGGACGCGTCAACCGCGGGCTCCCAGGCGGTGACGGTTCCGCCGGGCATCGAGTAGTCGGTCAGTTCGGTGTATTCCATCACAACCTCTCGTGTTGTCACACGTTCTGGCCCCCTGATGGTTCATGCTCGGCTCCTCCCCTGAAGCCGCCCCGGCGCATCGAGTACCGGTCAGTTCCGCCGGCGACAGCCGTCGGAGACCCACCTCCTCATCCGGTCCATACGGGATACGCGCACGGTCACAAACCCAATCCGCGGGCAATCGTGGGCCAGGACTGGCGCTGCTGGTCCACCCAGTACGGCCACGAGTGCGTGCCGGGATCGACATATCGGATCGTGGCGGGAATCTTCAACTGTCCGAGTCGGGCCTGCAGCTGCTGCGTGCACCACAGCGCGCCGAGCTCGATCGCACCACCCACGACCTGACGATCGGTCGGATTGTCGTTGCCAGGATAACCGGGAGCGTCGTACTTGCCAGGCCGTCCGGTCCCGGTGGAGACGTAGACCTCGGTGCCTCTCAGACCGGCGGCCCGCAAGAGAACGTCGTGCGCGGCCCATGCGGGGTCGGACGGCGGCCCCCACATGTTGTCGGGGTTGCCACCGAAGGCGGTCACGATACCTCGCGGGTATGCCTGACCAGCAGGTCCGGTGGTCGTGAAGCACCCGCTGTAGGCGGCGACCGCGTCGTAGAAACCGGGGTTCCGGACGGCGAGGACCAGCGCGGCGCCGGCCCCCATGGACAGTCCGGCGAGACCACGTGCACCGTTGCCGTCGAAGCGTTCGTCGATCAGCGGGGGCAACTCGCGGGTGAGAAATGTCTCCCATTTGTAGCGACCGAGCACAGGATCGTCGCGCTGCCAGTCGGTGTAGAGACTGCCGTTGCCCGCGATGGGCATGACGACGTTGACGTTCTTGTCGGCGTAGAAGCCCGCGACGTCGGTCTTCAGAGTCCAGATGCTCTTCTCCGGGTTCTCCTCACCCAGACCACCGAGCAGGTACAGCGACGGGCGGGGCCCAGCCGATGCCTCAGGTGTCACGACCTGCACCTTGACGGTCTTCTGCATGGCTGCGGAGTAGACGTACACACCGTGGGAGTGCGGGCCTTCCGCCACGACGCGCTCGATGGTCGAACGAGTCGGCGCCGCATTCGCCCCGCCCGCCTGCGCCAGACCGGCAAAGGCCGTCAGCGCGGCCGCCAGTACGGCGATGAGAGCGGTGGTCTGCGATGCCACGCGGCGATCTGATGTACGGCGGGCGGCACCCGTCATGTCGTCGCGTCCTCCGGATTCTGCGAAAGGATCAATGAAATGACCCGTTGGCAACAAGATGCTGAAGCCCACCGAAGTTAGGCGCGCCTCACAGTGATGACGACAGTAACCTGCTTCGCATCGAATTGATAGTTGGACAAACGAAAAAACGCCCGGCGGATCGGCGAAAATCAGGGACGTATCGCCCGCTCGGCGTGATTCGACGCCGTGCCACCGTGGCCCCCGCGAACCCGAGGGCCTCGGGTATGGTTGCGGTGTCCTGTCGGTCTGTACGGCGGTGTGCCGCACCGCAACCGCCGGGACCGATGACCTTGATTTCTGGACCATCGTCTACATCGATCACCGACTTTTTGCATGCACGAACGGCAGCTGCAGACATGAAACTCGCACCCCTTGGCTGGTTCACTCACGTCAGCCGGGACGCCCCTGTGGATCGGCTCACACCCGACGACGATCTCTTCCTGAAGATGGACGCCGTGCTCGATCTTCCCGTCGTCACGCAGACGCTCTGGCGGTTCCCCGGCACGATCGACGTCGACGCCATCGCGTCGGTGGCCGAGCGACTGCATCGTGGCCGTCTCGGCCGCCTGGTCGGGGGCCGCCGCGGGCCGGGACGCGCCTACTGGCGCTACACGCCCGACGCAGGCCATTTCGCCATCGACACCGAGCCCCTGCCGGCCGGCGGAGAAGAGGCGTGGGGTCGCACCCGGGCTCTCGACCCGCTCGACATCGTGAACGGTCCCTCCTGGCGGCTGTCCGTCGCCCGTACCGTCGACGATGCCTCGGTCGTGGTATCGCTGACAATTGCTCACGTCATCGCCGACGGCGGTGCGGGCACCTGCGCGATCGTCGAGGCGGTCAACTCCACCCCCTATCTCGCCGGCACCACGCCCGGGATCGCCGACGACGTGCTCGACGCAGCGGACCTGCTCCGTACCGCGGGCACGACCGCCTACCGCGTGTGGCGCGAGAGCCGAGGGGGATCACCGGAATCCCCCGCCCGGGTGACGGGCAACCCCGCCCCCGACACCGACCTGGCCGGGGCCGAAGCCACGCCGAACGTGACCGTGCTCATCCCGCACGCCGACTACGCGGCAGCGGCGACGTCGCGCGGTGGCACGGACAACAGCCTGTTCGCAGCATTGATGGTCGGCATCCTGAAACGCTGCGGCCGGGTTTCCGACGGCGACGTGGTTCCGGTGTCGCTGCCGGTCTCCACCCGTACGGATGGCGACCGACGCGCCAACGCGACCTCGGGTGCGACGGCTTTCGTCGAGGTTGCGCCCGGCCGGTACGAGGACTTGACCGATGTCCGCGTCGCCTGCAAAGAGGCCTACGGCCGTCTGACGGAGAAGTCCAGCGCGGTGGCCAACAGCGCGGTCATCCTGCAGGCAGTGAACGACTCCATCGCCCGACGCCTCGCGGCCAACGCCACCACCCCGCTGTGTCTGGCGTCGAACTTCGGTCCGATGCCCGACGAGTTCGTCACGCTCGGCACCGGCACCCGCGCCACGATGGCGATCCGGGCCGTCACCGTGACCGAGGACGTGACCCAACTGCGCGACCGCAAGGGGGGTATCAGCGGATGGCTCGGGATCAACGACGACCACGTGATGTTGAGTGTCAGTTCGCTCGACCCGGTGCGCATCCCCGACGCCTCGATGATGCGCAGCCTGCTGACCGACGAGCTCGCAGCCTGGGGGCTGCACGGAACCGGTTGGGGCGCATGAGGATTTCGTTCACGGTTCACGGCAGCCGCGGCGATATCCAGCCGGCGGTGGCCGTCGGCGCCGAACTCGCCCGGCGCGGGCACGAGGTCCGGTTCGCGGTCCCCGAGGATCTGGTTGAGCTGACAGCAGCCACCGGCCTGGACACCCGGGTGCTCGCGCCCTCGACGGGCGAGTTGTTGGCCAGTCCGCTGGTCAAGCAGCGACTGAAGTCGAAGAACCCGAAGGTGCGACTCGCGGCCCTGCGCGAGGTCGCCGACCACGGTCGCGCCACCTCGGAGCAGGTGATGAGTGAACTCGCGGATGTCTCGGACATTCTCGTGACCGGCCCGCTGGCACAGGATCGCGCCGATGCGATCGCCGAGAGCCGCGGGATCCCGTTCGCGCCGTTGCACTACTGCCCCTTGCGGCCCAATGCGGGAGTGGACGTCGGATACCGAAGCAACCCGCGCCCGGTCTCCCGGGCGTTGTGGTGGCTGGCCGATCAGACGTACTGGATGACCACGCGCTCGGCGGATCGCCGACTGCGCACCGAACTCGGCCTCCCGCCGGCGAAAGGCCCACTGGGAAGCCGACTTCGGCGCCAGGGCAGACCGGAGGTCCAGGCCTACGATGCCGCCCTCTTCCCCGGACTGGAGAGCGACTGGGGGCCGCAACGTCCGCTCGTCGGATTCCTGCTGCCGGACAAGGACACTCGTGCGGCGCTCCTGAACGGCGACGACGCCACCTCACATGCGGTCGAGTGGGCGACCGCCGGCGAGGCACCTGTCTACGTCGGCTTCGGCAGCATGAAGATCACCGCCGAGCAGATCGGCGGCATCGTGACCTCACTTCTCGATCGTGGACTCCGGGTCATCGGGCACACCGATCACACTCTCCCCCAACATGATCGCCTTTTGCACCTCGACCAGCCGGTGGACCACGAGACCCTGCTGCCGCGGTGTCGCGGCGCGGTGCACCACGGGGGCGCCGGCACCACTGCGGCGGCGACCCGGGCGGGTATCCCGTCGGTGATCGCCTGGCTCAGTGCGGATCAGCCGATGTGGGCGGCAGCCCTTCGGCGGGCGGGCGCCGGTTCCGGGAACAAGCTGGCACGTTTCGGTCCGTCCGACCTCGACCCGCTCACCGATCCCGCGGTGGCCGCGGCGGCCGCGCGTCTCGGCCGAGAACTCACGCCGGCGGCCGATGCCGTCGACCGTGCCTGCGAGATCTTGCTGGACACCGCGTCACGCTGAGCCGACTCCCCGCGCTGCGATCGACGAACCGAACCAGGCGTCGTCGAGAAGCGCGGTGGCGACCGCGGCGATCCCCTCGCCCCGACCGGTCATCCCGAGACCATCGGTGGTGGTCGCCGACACGGACACGGGTCCGCCGACGGCCGCCGACAGCACTTCCTGCGCCTCCGCACGACGCGGACCGATCTTGGGCCGGTTGCCGATCACCTGGACGGCGGCATTCACGACGCGAAGCCCTTCGGCGGCGATCAGCTCGGCCACATGGGTGAGCATCGCGACTCCCGAGACGCCCTCCCATTCGGGCCGCCCGGTGCCGAACACCGATCCGACGTCGCCGAGTCCGGCGGCCGAGAGCACCGCGTCACACAGGGCGTGAGCGCCGACGTCACCGTCGGAATGGCCCTCACAACCGGGCTCGTCGGGAAAGTGCAGGCCGACCATCCAGCATTCGGCCGAGGAGTCGACCCGATGCGCGTCGGTACCGATCCCGACCCTCATCGTCGGGCCTCGGGGCCGGAGGCAGGTTCGCCGACGACGCTCCGGACGATACGGAGGTCCCACGGTGTGGTGATCTTCATGGCGAGAGGGTCTCCCGGGACGACGTGAACGGGGATTCCGCAGCGTTCGGCAAGGCCGGCGTCGTCGGTCGCGAGACCGGAGTCGTCGGCGTGTGCCCGCAGCAACGCCTCGCGGGTGAAACCCTGCGGGGTCTGCACCGCGCGGAGTTCTTCGCGGTCGACGGTCCGGGTCACGAATTCGAGTCCGTTCGCGTCCGGCGCGACCTGCTTGAGGGTGTCGACGACGGGTACCCCTGGCACCACTGCGGGGTGACCGGCGGCCACGGCTTGCACGACGCTCGTGAAGACATGAGCGGGTGTGAGCGGCCGCGCCGCGTCGTGGACGAGGAGAATCTGTGCAGCGTCGGCGGCGGCGATACCCGCGCGCACCGAATCGGACCGGTGGGCGCCGCCCGATACGACGACGACCCCGGGGAGCAGCTCTCGAGCACGCTCCACGAGGTCGGCCGGTACCACGACGACGATCGAGGCCCCGAGCGAGTCCGGGATGTTGTCGACGCAACGCTCGATGATGGTGACGCCGCACAGGTCGACGAAAGCCTTGGGAACCGGCTCGCCGAGTCGGGTTCCCGACCCGGCAGCCGGGATGATGACGCAGACTTTTGCGCCGGAATCGTCCGGCGTGGTGGTCAATTGGTTTCCTGAGCCAGGCACGCCCCGACGTCAGGAGGCGGCAGCGAGGACCTCGTCCAGAATGCTGGTCGCCTTCTCGTCATCGGTGTTCTGCGCGAGCGACAGCTCGTCCACGAGGACCCGACGGGCACGGGTCAGCATCCGCTTCTCACCGGCCGACAGTCCGCGGTCCTGCTCACGACGCCACAGGTCGCGCACGATCTCGGCGACCTTGATGATGTCGCCCGAGATGAGCTTCTCCTGGTTCGCCTTGAAGCGCCGTGCCCAGTTGGTCGGCTCTTCGGTGTGCGGGGCCCGCAGCACCTGGAAGACCTGGTCGAGACCCTCCTGCCCGACCACGTCGCGGACGCCCACGTATTCCAGCTTCGTCGAGGGAATCTGAACGGTCATGTCACCGTCGGCAACCTTGAGAACAAGGTATTCGATCTGCTCACCCTTGATGGTCCGGGTAACGATGTCTTCGACCCGAGCAGCACCGTGATGGGGGTAAACGACGGTGTCGCCAACTTTGAAATTCAATGTTCCTTGCCCCTTTCGAGTGAACCCAGTCTAGCACGGGCGTTCCGAGGGCCCCACCCAACGGTGCAGGTCAACGCGGTGAACCGGTTTCAGTGCCGCCTCTTGCGAGGTGGCAAGGGGTGCCGTAGCAGCGTGTTGGGCATCACGCAACACCTGGCCCGGGGCAGCCGTCCGGACCCCTTCGCCGACCCGGTGGACACGCCCGTGCGGACACGAATCGGGCACCCGGGCGGACTTTTCCGCACGGCCCCCACTACGCTGCGTAGTGCAGGGTTTCGCGCGCTGCAATTCGACTTCGTTTGACCTGGGAGGATCGGGTGTCAGTGCTTCCACTATCCGCACGGCGGTCGGCGGTTCGGCCATCTCGTCTGGCCACCGCAGTAGCCACGATCGGCATCGCCGTTGCCCTGGGCACCACCGGTTGCGGTGCGGGGCAGATCTCGCAGACCGCCAACCAGCTGCCCGCCGTCAACGGCGCGAACGTCAACATCGACTCGCTGCAGCTGCGGGACGTGCAGATCGTCTATCCGGAGAAGGACGCACCGACCGTCTTCGGCAACGGCGGGCCCTTCGAGATCGCGTTCGTCGTCGCGAACTCCGACCCGACGGTCTACTACCGCCTGAAGGAGATCAAGCCCGAGAAGGGGTCGATCGAGTTCGTCGAGGGCAGCGACTCCGCCGATCGCGTCATCCCGCCGGGCCAGGCCCTGCGCGGCGGCACTCCCGTCGGCGCCACGCGTGACGGCGAGAAGAAGGTCACCGCCGAGCTGACCAACGCCGGTGACACCGTCGCCAGCGGACTGACCACCGATCTGACGTTCGTCTTCGAGAAGCGCGAGGACAACGGCTCATGGGTCCCCGCCGGTGAGACCACCGTCCAGACCCCGGTCGATGCCGGCGCGAAGCTCGAGCGTCAGGACGTCGCCCGCAACGCGGAGCCGACGTTCTACAACCAGCATCACGGCGAGGCCGGCCCCGGGGACTCCGAGGGCGGCACTCCGGAGACCGGAAGCGAAGAGGGCGGCGGGCACTGACCCCTCCCCGGAACACACACGACGAGGCCCTGGCATCCGCCGGGCCTCGTCTGTTTTGTCGGTGCGCCCGCCTAGGCTGACCGGGTGGCAAAACCCAAATCCTCGTATCGCTGCACCGGTTGCGGTCACCAGGTCGCCAAATGGGTCGGACGCTGCCCCGAATGCGGCGAGTGGGGATCGATCGACGAGGTCGCCGGCGTGCCCACATCCTCGCGGACGACCGCCGCGGTGGCACCGTCGAGCCCCGCCCTGCGCATCACCGAGGTCGACGCCGAGTCGTCGGCGGCGGTGCCGACCGGTATCGGTGAGCTCGACCGCGTCCTCGGGCGCGGCGTCGTCCCGGGGTCGGTCATCCTGCTCGCCGGAGAACCCGGCGTGGGCAAGTCGACGCTGCTGCTCGAAGCCGTCAAACACTGGGCCGCCAAGGATCGCGTCGCGCTGTACATCACCGGCGAGGAATCGGCCGGACAGGTCCGGATGCGGGCCGAGCGCACCGGCGCGGTGCACCCCAACGTCTACCTCGCCGCCGAGACCGATCTCGCGACCATCCTCGGCCACGCCGACACCGTGCGCCCGACGCTGATGATCATCGACTCGGTCCAGACCGTCGTGGCATCCGGCGCCGACGGCGTCACCGGCGGCGTCACGCAGATCCGTGCCGTCACCACCGCGCTGGTCTCACTGGCGAAGAACCGGGGCATCGCGGTGATCCTGGTGGGCCACGTGACCAAGGAGGGCGCGGTCGCCGGCCCCCGCTCACTCGAGCACCTCGTCGATGTCGTACTCGCCTTCGAGGGCGACAAGCACTCGACGCTGCGCATGGTCCGGGGCGTGAAGAACCGCTTCGGTGCCGCCGACGAGGTCGGTTGCTTCGAACAGCGCGACGACGGCATCCACCAGGTTCCCGATCCGTCGGGAATCTTTCTGCACCAACGGGATTCGGATGTGAGCGGCAGCGTCACCATGGTGACGATGGACGGCAAACGCGCGCTCGTCGGCGAGGTCCAGGCACTCGCCAACGGCACCGAGATGTCCAACCCCCGTCGGGCGGTGTCAGGTCTGGACTTCAACCGGGTGGCGATGGTCCTCGCCGTCCTCCAGGCTCGCGCCGGCCGCAAGGAACTGGCGAAGTCCGAGGTCTACCTCTCGACGGTCGGCGGCATGCGTGTCACCGAACCCGCCGCCGATCTCGCGATCGCGCTCTCGGTCTATTCCACCCTGACCCAACGACCGGTCCCCCAGTCGACCGTCGTCATCGGGGAGGTCGGTCTCGGCGGCGAGATCCGTCGGGTCTCCGCGGTCGCTCGCCGCCTGGCGGAGGCCAAGCGACTCGGTTTCCGGGAGGCGATCATCCCCGCGGCCACCGACGAGGAACTCCCGAAGGGCATTCGCATCCTCCGGGTCGCCAACCTCGGCGACGCCGTTCACCTGCGCGACTCCGACCCGGTGGACGCGCCGTTCTGACCCCTCGTCAGAGCTGCGGTTTGCCGCCCAGATACTCCGCCGCCTTCGCACTGTTCTCGACGTGCTCGGCGAAGTGCTCCCGGACGTCGACGGTCACGAACACACCGTTCGCACGCGCCACCGGCCTCTCCGGATCACCCAGGTGCGCAACACCTTCGGTGTAGATCTTGCGCCGCTGCCGGCCCAGGATCTCCGCGCGGAGATGAAGCGTCTTGCCCACCGGGATCGGCTGCAAGAAATCAACCTGGAGGTGGACGGTCACCCCGGGCGGGCCGAGGAGTCGCGGCGTCATACCCATGACGTCGTCCAGCGCACTGGAGAGGATGCCGCCGTGGATCACGCCCGGCCCACCCTCCATCCACTGCTCGACAGGCATCTTCGCCTCCACGGTGAAGCCCTCGCCGGCGTACATCTCGAGGTGCAGACCGTGCGGGGATTCCGCGCCGCAGCCGAAGCACATCAAGTTGTGTGGTCGCATGACCTCACCGGGCTTGGCCGTCTTCGGATGACGCTCGAGCACGTCGAGCTCGTCGGGCACCACAAAACTGCTGCTCTTCACATCCCGGTACCCTAGTCACCGTCGACGACCCGCGCAGACGCGAGTCGCCCGTCCCGGGGAGACTCGGCTGCCGAAGGGGAAACAGTGCTGACCGATGCGGTGAAGTCCGAGCTCACGCGCGAGACCTTGGCGCGCGTCGCGCCGGGCACCCCGCTGCGCGACGGCCTGGAACGGATCCTGCGCGGCGGCACCGGCGCCCTGATCGTGATCGGGCACGACTCCGACGTGGAGAAGATCTGCGACGGCGGCTTCCACCTCGACGTCGAGTTCGCCCCGACGCGGCTGCGCGAGCTGGCGAAGATGGACGGGGCGGTGGTGCTGTCGACCGACGGCAAACGCATCGTGCGCGCCAACGTCCAGCTCGTGCCGGATCCGTCGATCCCCACCGAGGAGTCTGGTACCCGGCACCGCAACGCCGAACGCACCGCGATCCAGACCGGCCATCCGGTGATCTCGGTCAGTGCCTCGATGTCGATCGTCAGCGTCTACGTCGACGGCGCCCGCCGCGTCGTGGAGAGCCCCGACCCCATCCTGTCGCGCGCGAACGTCGCCCTGGCGACCCTGGAGCGGTACAAGGCACGCCTCGACGAGGTCATCGCCGCGCTGTCGCGAGCCGAGATCGAGGACTACGTGCTGCTGCGCGACGCCATGTCGACCGCACAGCGCATGGAGATGGTGCGGCGCGTGTCGGTGGAGATCGAAGAGTATGTCCTCGAGCTCGGCACCAACGGCCGGCAGGTGAGCCTGCAGCTCGAGGAGCTCATCAGCGACAACGACACGATGCGCGAACTCCTCGTCCGCGACTACTTCGCCAGCCCCGAACCGGCCACCGCCGAGGATGTGCGCCAGGCTCTCGAGGTCATCGAGGGACTCAGCGACGCCGATCTGCTCGACCTCACCCAGCTCGCCGGCGCCTTCGGCTACCCGACGACCATCGAGGCCCAGGACAACGCCATGAGTCCGCGCGGCTACCGTCTGCTCGCCCGCATCTCACGGTTGCAGTTCGCGCACGTGGACCGGCTCGTTCGCAGCTTCGGCACCCTGCAGGCGCTGCTCGCCAGCACCTCGGCCGACCTGCAGGCCGTCGAGGGCATCGGGAGCATCTGGGCGCGGCACATCCGCGAGGGACTGTCCCGCCTCGCGGAGACGAGCATCGAGCGCTACGACTAGCGGCCCGACGAGAACGATCAGGGCTCTTGCGCCGGGGCGACCACGTTGAAGGTGATCGGGAACGACTCGCGCTCCCCGATCTTGCCGATGGCCGAGTACGAACCGGCGGGCACCTGGGTCCGCGGACGCTCACAGCCGGGGCTACTGGTGGTACCCGACCAGGTGATGGTGTCCTTGACCTGCTGTGCGGGCTTGAGGACCACGTTGTTCACCGTGTCCAGCGGCGAACAGTCCCGCGCCGACCACAGGGTGCGCGATCCGTCGAGAGTCCGGACGATGACGTTCTGAACCGACTTGCCCACGTCGCGGGTGCATTCGGACAGCCCGGCATTGGTGGTGACGATCGTGAAGACCGGTTGCTGACCGATCGTGTATGTCGGCTTGTCGGTGTAGAGGACCACCGAGATCGCCTGATCCGGGCAGAGGTTCGGTCCCGCGGGACCTCCCGGCGCACCGGCCGGACTCGCCGATTCCGGAGGTGAGGACGCCGATGCGGGCGCACCGCCCGGTGCTCCTCCACCCGCGGGAGCATTGCCGCCCGGAGCACCCCCGGCACCGGCGTCGCCGGCGGCGGACGGTTCGGACGACGGCGGTGCCGACTCCGAGGACGGAGCCGCACTGCTCGACGCGGACGAGGTGGCCGCGGTGTTCTGCGGAGCGTCTCCACCGGAGGTCATCCACACGATGAGGGCGACGACCAGCCCCACGATGACCAGCGCACCACCCCCGGCGACAACGCGTCGTCGCCAGTAGATCTCGGGTGGCAGCGGGCCCTGGGGTTCGATCACGCCCACAACGCTAACGGCCGGGTCTTGACTTCCGGCTGATCACGTGCGGCGTGTCGCGGCCGAAAAGCGGCCCCGAACAGGCAAAGTCTAGAGTTCGCCTTCAGGCTCGAGGCCGCTTGGAGGGTCAGGCGCTCTCGGGCACCGCTTCGGCCCGGGGATGTTCGCCGATGTCGCCGAACACGCCCTGGAGGCTCACCCGGCCCTCGCTCAGCTTGTATGTCAAGCCGACGATCGCCAGTTTGCCGGTGCTGATGCGATCGGCGATGATCCGGCTGCGCTGCATGAGCAGCCGTCCGGTCTCGACGACGTGACGGGCCTCGAACTCGTCGACCCGGGTCAGGCCCTCACTGCGTCCGGCCAGAATGCTCGGCGTGACGCGTTCGACGACGTCGCGGATGTAGCCGCCGGGGATCTGGAGGTCGTCGAGGGCGTCGAGGGTCGCCTTCACCGCGCCACAGCTGTCGTGGCCGAGGAGGACGATCAGCGGGACGTCGAGAATCTCGACGGCGTACTCGAGCGAGCCCATCACCGCCGAGTCGATGACGTGACCGGCGGTGCGGACCACGAACATGTCGCCGAGTCCCTGGTCGAAGATGATCTCGGCGGCCAGGCGGGAGTCCGCGCAGCCGAACAGGACCACGTGCGGGTACTGCCCGTCGGCGAGTCGTGTTCGATCCTCGATACCCTGGCTCGGATGTTGAGATTCTCCGGCCACAAAACGGTCGTTTCCATCGCGCAGAATGCGCCAGGCCTCACGTGGTGTCTTTCCGATCATGCTCAATAGTGTGCCACCCGAACGATTGATCGGTTGGTTCGATACCCATGAGCGCGACCTGCCGTGGCGGGATCCGGCATGTACCGGGTGGCAGATCCTCGTCAGCGAGATCATGCTCCAGCAGACCCCGGTGTCCCGCGTCCTGGAGCCGTGGCGGGCCTGGGTCGAGCGATGGCCGGTGCCGTCGGCGATGGCTGCCGAGTCCGCCGGCGAGGTTCTCCGTGCCTGGGGCAAACTCGGCTATCCCCGACGCGCGCTACGCCTCCATGAATGCTCGAAGGTCCTCGCGAGCGATCACGACGACCGGGTGCCCGAGGACGTCGAGACGATGCTGACCCTCCCCGGAATCGGTGACTACACCGCACGGGCGGTCGCCTGCTTCGCCTACGGTCAGGCCGTTCCCGTCGTCGACACCAACGTCCGCCGGGTGATCGCGCGGGCGGTGCACGGTCGCGAGCAGCCGGGTAACCCGTCGCGCCGCGACCTCGACGACGCCGAGGTGCTCCTCCCCCGCTCCGCCGCCACCGGCTACGCAGCCAGCGCACCGCGGTTCTCGGCGGCACTGATGGAACTCGGCGCGCTGGTGTGCACGGCCCGGAACCCCAAGTGCGACAACTGTCCTCTCGTCGACTGCACCTGGGTCCGACGCGGCCGGCCCGCTCACACCGGCCCACCGCGGAAGACCCAGAAGTTCGCCGGCACCGACCGCCAGGTCCGTGGCCTGCTGCTGGATGTGCTGCGCGGTACCACGGGTGCGGTGGAACGGGCGAAGCTCGACGTGGTGTGGACGAGCGACACCGCACAACGCGACCGCGCCCTCGACTCCCTGCTCGTCGACGGTCTCGTCGAGATCACCGCCGACGGTCGCTACTGTCTGGCGGGCGAGTGCTGAGTCCGCCCGACCACCGGCGTCACCGCAGGTCGGGAAACACCGGGCGACGCCGAGAAGACAACTCGCCCACGAGCGCCCATAATTCGTGCCAACATCGATGACCAGTCATTTGATCGTTCGGGCATAGTCTCCCGCTACGCCTGAATCGTTGCTAATGTCCCGATCCATGAGTCAGCCGCCGTATCCTCCTGTCCCGCCGTCGGACCCGAACCAGCCGGGCCAGCCTCCGCAGTACGGTCAGCAGCCCCCGACCCCGCCCCAGTACGGGCAGCAGCCCGGGTACGGGCAGCAGCCCGGGTACGGGCAGCAGCCCGAGTACGGCCAGCCGCAGTACGGTCAGGCACCGCCCCCGCCGCCCCCGGGTGCACCGCAGTACGGGGAAATGGGCGCCTACCCCGGCGGTGCGGGCGTCCCCGGCACCAAGGTCGATGTGGGCGAGGCGTTCTCCTGGGCCTTCAACAAGTTCAAGAACAACGCCGGGGCGATGATCCTGCCCGGTCTCGTGGTGTTCCTGCTGGGTGCCGCACTCATCGCGGTGGGCTTCTCGGCCGTCGCGCTCTTCGGCACCACCGAGACCCGTACCGACTCGTACGGGTTCACCTACACGGAGACCTCGCTGGGATTCGGCGGCTCGGTCCTCTTCGGCCTGGTGTATCTCGTGTTCATCGTGGGCCTGCTCTACATCCAGGCGAGCATCATCTCGGGCGCGGTCCGCGTCGCGAACGGTGAGCCGGTAACCGCGAAGTCGTTCCTGACGCCTATCCGTTTCGGGCCGGTCGTCGGCACCGCGATCCTGGTCGCCATCGTCACCGGAATCGGCTACGTGCTGTGCATCATTCCCGGCATCATCGCCATGTTCTTCCTGATGTTCTCGGTGGTCGCGACCATCGACAAGAGCCTCTCGCCCATCAACGCGATGAAGGCGTCGTTCGAGCTGACCAAGTCGAAGGTCGGCGACTCGATCATCACGTTGCTCGTCACCTACGCCATCAACCTCGTCGGCGTACTCGTCTGCTACGTCGGACTGATCGTCGCCGCCCCGGTCGCCCAGCTGTTCCTGGTGCACTGCTGGCGTCGACTCAACGGCGCACCGATCGCACCCGCCGATCCCGCCTGATCCTCATCCACCTCTCGGGGCGCGCACGAGCCATCGTGTGCGCCCCGACCCATCTGGCGGATCAGGTGTCGAGCCCCGACAGAAACGCCTCCACCGCACCGCGATACACGTGCGGCGCATCGTCGTGGACGAGGTGTCCGGCACCGTCCACGCGCAGATACTGCGCGTGCTCGTTGACCTCGCACATGCGACGCATCTGGCCGGGCGGTGTCACCGTGTGCTCGGCTTCGATCACCAGCGACGGCACCGCGACCTCCTGCCACTGCGACCAGAAGTCGCGGACCCCCCACTCGTCGGCGATCGCTCGCCACAACGGGATTCGGCCATGGAGCCGCCCGTCGTCGAAGGCCTCGTAGAAGTACCGGCCGGCGACCGGGCCGAACATCGCGATCGCCTCGTCGACGGAATCGAAACGCTCGGGCCACGACTCGAACCACGGCGTCCAGTTGGTGGTGGTCCGGCCACGGAAGTCGGGGGCCATGTCCTCGACCACGAGAGCCGTGACGAGCTCCGGGTACTCGGCCGCCGCGCACCAGGCGTGGAGCGCCCCCATCGAGTGCCCGATGAGGACCGCCGGCCCGCGGTCGATCCAGATGAGGATCTCGGCGAGGTCGGCGACGAACCGTTCGGTCGCGAGTTCCGTTGCGTTGCCGGGCTCTTCGACGTCAGCCCCGGTGTGGAAGGCGGCGTCGTAGGTGAACACCCGACCGTAACGACGCAACCACGGCACCTGCCTCCGCCACGTGCGACCCCGTCCCATCAGCCCGTGCAACAGCACGATCGGCCGCGCCGGCGTATCGACGTCGAGCGAACCACGTGCGTCATCCGCGACCCTCGGCCCGCCGTGGTCGCGGAGCCCGATCTCGCCGATCGCCTGGATGTCGAACATGGCCGAAACTGTAGCCGCCCGAACCACCCTTCGGAGCCGGGCAACACCGTCACGGCCGCAACCACAACGCCTATGGTGGACGCATGTCTGTTGTGAAGATCAATGCAATCACCGTTCCCGAAGGCGCCGGACCCGAGCTGGAGAAGCGGTTCGCCAACCGCGCCCATTCCGTCGACGGGTCCAAGGGCTTCCTCGGTTTCCAGCTGCTCCGTCCGGTCAAGGGCGACGACCGCTACTTCGTGGTGACGCAGTGGGAGTCCGAGGAGGATTTCCAGGCGTGGGCATCCGGCCCGGCCCGCGAGGCGCATGCCGGAGAGCGGGCCAAGCCCGTCGCCTCGGGTGCCGACCTGCTCGAGTTCGAAGTCGTCCTCGACGCGCGCCCCAAGGCCTGACGGAGTAGCCCTCTGAGCCCGTCCATTCCGGCCGGCGAGCGATTCGTCTCGCCGATCTTTCCGCTCGGCACCGCATTGCTGCCGGGCGGCGAGCTGCCGCTGCGCGTCTTCGAGCCGCGCTACCGGCAGATGCTGACCGACCACATCGAGGAGTCCGACGGGCGATCGACCGTACGTTTCGGCGTCGTGTTGATCGCCCGCGGCTCCGAGGTCGGCGGCGGCGAGGTGCGTCGCGGGGTCGGCACGATGGCGCGCGCCGACGTCACCGAACGGCACCCGGACGGCCGGGCCCTGCTGTCCGGCAGCGGCACCCATCGTTTCCGGGTCGTCGAATGGCTGCCCGACGATCCGTATCCGCTGGCTCGTGTCGAAGTGCTACCCGAGCCCTCCCCCACCGACGCCGATCTCGCACGCCTGCATTCGATCGACCAGCGCCTCCGCGCGGTCATGCGCCAGGCCTTCGAGGCCGCGGGCAAGGACGTCGACACGATCTTCGCCGCACTCGACATCATCGACGCCGATCCGCTCACGGCCGACATTTCACCCGTGTACCGCTGGGCCAACCGGCTCCAGATCGAACCACACGATCAGCAACGACTCCTCGAGGCCGTCGATCCGTCCGGACAGCTGGACGTCCTCGACGACGTCATGGAGGGCCTCGAGGCCCGCGCCGCGTTCGGACGGGGCTGATTCCGCGACGCCCCTGGCGCCAAAGTTAGAACGTGTTCTAGTATTGCGTGTGCCGTAGTTCACACTTGCCCGCGCGGCCTGAATCCGCTGCTGACCGGCAAGGCCCCGTCCTCCTGAGGAGCACACGCGTAATGACCGAGACCGTGGAGTCCCACACCGCACCACCCACCGGCGGCGGGGATCAGCCCCAGTTGCTCATCGGCGGCCGATGGGTCGACCCGCATTCCGGCGAGACCCTCGAGGTCTTCTCCCCCGCCACCGGCGAACGTGTCGGATCGGTGCCGAACGCCGACGCGACCGACGTCGACTCCGCCGTACGGGCGGCCCGCGCGGCCTTCGACTCCGGCGTCTGGAGTTCGACGCCCCCGGCACAGCGCGCCGACATCATCGCCAAGGTCGCCGATCTCATCGACGAGCGCGGGGACGAGATCACCGCCCTCGTGTCGGCCGAGATGGGTGCGCCGCCCAGCGCCATCAGCACCCTGCAGCAGCTGCCCGGCACCGGCGTCCTGCGCGCGTATGCCAACGCCGCCCGCGACTACCAGTGGGAGGAGTACCGGACCGGCCTGTTCGGCACCACACGCATCACCCGCGAGCCGGTGGGCGTCGTCGGCGCGATCTGCGCCTGGAACGTCCCGCTGTTCATCACCTGCAACAAGATGGGCGCGGCGCTCGCCGCCGGCTGTTCGGTGGTACTCAAGCCCGCCCCGGAGACGCCGCTCACTGGTAACTACGTGGCCCAGCTCTTCATCGAGGCCGGCGTGCCCGCCGAGGCCATCTCGGTCGTCACCGGCGGCACCGAGACCGGCCAGGCACTCGTCGCACATCCCGACGTCGACAAGATCACCTTCACCGGGTCGACCGCCGCGGGCAAGGCCATCGGCGCCGCGTGCGCCGAGACCCTGAAGCGCTGCTCACTGGAGCTGGGCGGCAAGTCCGCGGCCATCGTGCTCGACGACGTCGACATCGCCGCGAACGCCTTCATGCTCACCTTCCTCGGCCTGTTCAACACCGGCCAGGCCTGCGTGGCGCAGACCCGAATCCTGGTGCCGCGCAGCCGCCAGGACGAGATCGTGGCGGCGATGGTCGATGCGGCGAAGGCCATGAAGGTCGGCCTGCCCTCCGACCCGGAGGCCCAGCTCGGCCCGCTGATCACCGAAAAGCAGCGCCAGAAGGTCGAGGAGTACATCGAACTCGGCAAGAAGGCCGGTGCGACACCGGCTCTCGAGAGTGAACGTCCCGCCGGACTCGACTCGGGATACTTCCTCACCCCGACGATCTTCACGGGTGTCACCAACGACATGGCCATCGCCCAGGAAGAGATCTTCGGTCCCGTCCTGTCGGTGATCGCCTACGACGACGTCGACGAGGCCATCGCCATCGCCAACGACTCCAGCTACGGACTCGCCGGCACGGTGTGGACCGACGACGTCGAGCGCGGTATCGAGATCTCCACCAAGATCCGGACGGGAACCTTCGGGATCAATTGGTACGCAATCGATCCCGAGTCACCGTTCGGCGGCTACAAGAACTCCGGCATCGGCCGCGAGAACGGCCGTGAGGGCTTGGAGTCCTTCCTCGAGCACAAGTCGACGATGCTGCCGATGGGTTACGAGGTCGCGAGCAGCTAGACCCTCCCCTCTCACAGGAGATCCGGGGCCGGACGCCATGCGTCCGGCCCCGATTCCGTTGTGGACACGGACCGCGACGACCGGCAGACGTGAACTCGACCGCCAGACCTCGATCGAAGTCTGCAAGTCGAGATGAGGTTCGTCGGTCAGGAGTCGCGTGCCAGGGCGGGTGCCAGCTCCACGACCTGCGCGTCGCCCGCGTCCGCGGGCAGCTGATGCGTGACGACCACCACGATGCGATCGGGACCGAAGAGATCGTCGTCGACACCGAGGAGGCGCCGGAGCAAGCCGGTGGCGTCGTCGGCCGAGAGGTGTTCGGTCGGTTCGTCGAGCAGGACCATCGGAGCCGGGTGGAGCAGCGCGCGAGCCAGCAGCAGGCGCCGGCGCTCGCCGCCGCTGACAGCTTCCGCCCCGCCGGACAGTGTGGTGTCCAGACCGTCCGGAAGCCGCGCGACCCAACCGTCGAGCCCGACCGTCGTCAAAGCGTCGAGAATCTCTTCGTCGGTGGCGTCACCCCGCGCAACCCGCAGGTTCTCGCGGACCGACGTCGAGAAGATGTGCGCCTCCTCCGCGAAATAGCAACCGGCCGAACGTAGCCCGACCGGCGAACGGCTCGACACGTCGACACAGGTGACGTTCCCGTCCACGGGGTTGAGCAGGCCCCCGAGGGTGAGCAGCAACGTGGATTTCCCTACGCCGCTGGGTCCGACCACGGCCAGCCGCGACCCCGGTCGCAGATCGAGGTCGAGGCCGCCCGCGGGTCCGAGAACGTTCCGTTGCGCGCGCCCCCATCGCAGTCCGTCGGCAGATACCTCGACCATCCCGCGGTGTACGGCCACGTCCGCCCCGGAGGGTTCGGACCCCGTCGGATCGGCATGGGCGCCGTCGACGAGCGCCATGACCCGCGCCGCGCTCTGGCGACTGCGTTCGATCTGGAGTCCGGCCTCGGTCAGCGGCGCGGTCGACTCGAAGGCCGACAGCGGCAGGAGGACCAGGACGCCGAGGATCATCGGGGTGAGCCCCTCACCGGACGCCACGTCCGCGAGCGAACCGGTTGTCTGCGAGGCCAACTGGATGGCGATCACACATGCCGCCACCAACGACGCTCCCATTGCGAGCGGGGTCGCCGCAGCGGCCGCCGCCTCCAGTCGTCGACCCCGGTCGGTGGCGGCGAGATGCTGGTGGTCGGCGTCGACGGCGGTGGCGAGCAACGCACCGCGACGACGCGCGACGACGAGTTCTGATGCGTGCCACAGCGTCGTCGTCGTGGCCTCCGCCGACTCCGTGGCAGCGCGCGAGCCGTCCCGGAGCGCGGAGGCAGCACCGCGCGCCGCGAGCCACGGGGCGACACCGCCGCTGATGACGAGAGCGACCGCGAGCACCCCCGCGGCGGGCAGCGACACCAACGCCATCACGACGACCGCGGCCACCGCCGTCGTCACGCCCACACCGATGGGGATCAGACCGCGGATGATGGCATTGCCGATCTCGTCGATGTCATCGCCGGTGCGGGTCAACAGATCTCCGCGCCGGAGCGTGACCGAGTAGGCCGGTGAACCGGTCGCGAGGGCGGTGTACACCCGTTCGCGGGCGGTCGTCATCGCGCGTAGGGCGAGGTCGTGGGTGGCGAGACGTTCGAGGTAGCGGAACAGACCGCGAGAGATGCCCAGTGCGCGAACAGCGGTGATCGCGACCGACAGGAACAGCACCGGCGGCATCTGCCAGGCACGGGTGATCAGCCACGCCGACAGGGCCGCGAGTCCGAGTGCGGACAGCGAACCGCCGACGCCGAGCAGCAGGGCCTTGGTGACCGCACCCCGGCGCAGCCCGAGGAATCCCAGCGCCCGGATCAGTGGGTCGTCGCGCATGGCACCCCTCCGTCGAATTCGACCACCTGGTCGGCGAACTCACGTGCGACGCCGCGATGGGCCACCACGATGACCGTGTCCCCGGCGCGTGCACGCTCGCGCAGCACGCCGAGCACCGCGCGTTCGGAATCCTTGTCGAGGTGGGCGGTCGGCTCGTCTAGCAGCAGCAGCGGGGCCGGCGACGCCAGGACGCGGGTGAGGGCGAGACGCTGTCGCTGTCCGGCGGAGAGGCCGACGCCGCCCGCACCGAGCCGGGTGTCGAGCCGTTTCGGCAGTTCGAGCACCACGGAGTCGAATCCGCTTGCCACGGCCGCTCGTTCGGCGGCGTCGCGGTCCAGCGCCCCGAAGAGTTCCACGTTCTCGCCGACCGTGCCCGGCACGATGACCGGTTGCTGGGGCAGCCAGGCGATCTGCTCGTGCAGGATCTCGGGATCGGCATCGGCGACCGGGATGGACCCGATGAGCACCGACCCGTCGTCGGGTGTCAGCAGACCCATGATCGCGGCCAGCGTGGTCGATTTGCCCGAGCCGTTCGGGCCGGTGAACAGGGTGAGCGAGCCGGGCTGGATCGTCGCCCGCAGGGACTCCGGCGCCCAGCCGTCGCGACCGTGCACCCCGAGGTCGAGGATCGTGATCGGCGCGCCCGCGACCGTGACGCCCCGGCCACCGGTGACCGGCATCGTCGCCGACCCCTTGGGCGAATCGATCAGCTCCAAGACCTCACCCGCAGCGGTCAGACCGTCGGTGGAGTTGTGGAACTGTGCGCCGACGCGACGCAGTGGAAGATAGGCCTCCGGCGCCAGAATCAGCGCGAAAACGCCTGCGTAGAGGGACATCTCGCCGAACACCAGACGCAGGCCGATGCCCACCGCGACCAAGGCCACGCACAGCGTCGCGAGCAGTTCGAGAACCGCGCCGGACAGGAAGGCCACCCGTAGCGAGCTCATCGTGGAACGCCGGTGCGCCTCGCCGAGTTCGGCGACCTGGGCGGCCGGGGCCTCGGCGCGGTTCAACGCCCGCAGCGTAGGCAGACCCGCGATGAGATCGAGCAACTGCGCCGTCAGCCTGCTCATCGTCGCCAGCTTGCGGCTGGTGCGATCCCTGGTCATCAGGCCCACCAGGATCATGAAGATCGGGATGAGTGGCAAGGTGATCAGGATGATCAGCGCCGAGGGCCAGTCGGCGAAGGCGATCACCACGGTCACCGTGGGGGTGAGGATCACCGCGGTCACGAGCGCGGGCAGATAGCCGGAGAGGTACGGCCCGAGCGCGTCGAGTCCCCGCAACAACACGGTGGCCGCCTGCTCGCGCAGGGTCAGCAGCGTTCGCGGCGAGGTACGACGCGGATCGGTGAGCACGTCCAGCGCCTCGGCGCGCAGTTCCGCGATCGCCTGTTCGGCCGCGCGGTGCGCGTACCGGTCGTGCCCGTAGGCCATTCCGGCACGCGCCGCCATGGCCGCGATCAGTAGCGCCAGATGCGCCCATTGCGCATCGAACGACCGCAGATCCGGGAGGACGATCAGCTCCGACAGGATCGAGGCCGCCATCGCCGCCGCGACGATGATCGCGATGACCTCGGCGATTGCGAACACCGCCGTGACCAGGACGTAGCGCTGCGTGGTCGGCGAGTACCGCAGCAGGCGCGGATCGACGGGCGGCCGGGCCCGCCGCCGCGTGTCCGCCGACGGTTCCTGCGGCGTCACTCGCCGAAGGCGCGCAGGGATCGCAACCCCGCCGGCTTGGGCATGATCTCCACGGACAGACGCTTGCGGAACACCCAGTAGGTCCAGGCCTGGTACGCGATCACGACAGGTGTGACCAGAGCCGCGGCCCAGGTCATGACGACGAGGGTGTAGTGACTCGACGACGTGTTGTCGATGGTCAGGTCATATGCCGGGTTGAGCGTCGACGGCAGCACCTCGGGGTAGAGCGACCCGAACAGGGCCGCCACGGTGCCCACGATGGCGATCGAGGTGGCGGCAAACGCCAGGCCCTCCTTGCGCACCTGCGTGGCACCCACCATCACCAGGGCGGCGACCGCCGCGATCAGCACCGGAATCCAGGTCCACGCACTGCCGTAGGCGAACTGTGTCCACAGCAGGAACGCCCCCGCGACGACCAGCGTCGGGATCGACAACCGCGACGCGTAACGCATCGAGTCCTCGCGGAGCGCGCCGTCGGTCTTCAACGACAGGAAGACGGCGCCGTGCGTCAGAAAGGCCAGCAGCGTGGTCAGGCCGCCCAGCAGGGCGTACGGGTTGAACAAATCGAAGAATCCACCCGTGTACTGCGCGTCGGCGTCGATCGGCAGACCGCGGACGACATTGGCGAAGGCGATGCCCCACACGATGGCCGGGATCCAGGAGCCGAGTCCGATCCCGACGTCGCACCACATCCGCCATCTCGGGTTGTCGATCTTGCCGCGCCACTCGATGGCGCAGACGCGCGTGATGAGGCCGATCAGGATCAGGAACAACGCGAAATAGAAGGCGGAGAACATGGTGGCGTACCAACCGCCGAACGCGGCGAACAACGCTCCGCCGGCGGTGATCAGCCACACCTCGTTGCCGTCCCAGACGGGGCCGATCGTGTTGAGCAGCACCCGCCGACGGGTGTCGGGATCGGCGGCCGGTTCATCGGGCGCCACCCGCGCATCGCCGCCGGTGTGGCTGCGGCCCAGGAAGGGCATCAGCATGCCGACGCCGTAGTCGAACCCCTCGAGGACGAAGTAGCCCACGAACAGCACCGCGATGATCAGGAACCAGAACTCCGGAAGTCCCACTGGTCTCTCCTATGGTTACGTGGCCGTCAGTACGCGAACGAGAGCTGTTTGGGCTCATCGCTGTCCGCGTCTGGGTCGGAATATCCCGGCGGCCTGGAGTCGTAGGTCGCCGGCCCCTCGATGACGTATCGCCGCTGGAGCATGAACCACACGACACCCAGCGCGCCGTAGAGCAGGGTGAAGCCGATCAGCGTCACCCACACCGTCGCCGACGTGTGGTTCGAAACACCGTTCTGGACGAGCATGTTGATCCGCAGCGGGTCGAGGTCGTTCTCCCAGTTGGGTGCGACGACCCACGGCTGACGTCCCATCTCGGTGAAGATCCAGCCGGAACTGTTGGCCAGGAACGGTGTCGGGATCATCCACAGCGCGAGAGTGCCGAACTTGCGGGATTCCACGACTCGCTTGCGACGCGTGAGCCACAGCCCCCCGAGCGCCACCACGACCGACCCGAGAGCCCAGGTGATCATCGCCCGGAAACTCCAGTAGGTGACGAACAGGTTCGGGGCGAAGTTCTGTCCTGCGGGCACACCCGGTTGTCCCGCGAGCGCCTCGGTGTACTGCTGTTGCAGCTCCTCGACGCCCTTCAGGGTGCTGTCGAAACTGTGATCGGCCAGGAACGACAGCATCCTCGGAATCTCGATGACGTGATCGATGTTGTCGCAGTTGTTCTGTCGTCCGATGGCCAGCACGGAGAACCCGGCACCGGTCTGGGTCTCACACAGTGATTCCGCTGCAGCCATTTTCATCGGCTGCTGGTTGAACATGATCTGCGACTGGATGTCGCCGGTGATGAACAGACCGACGCCGGAGACCATCACGACCCAGAGAGCCAACCGGGTAACCGGCCGCCAGAAGCGGCGGGCGTCGAGTTCGAGATCCTCGGGCGTGGCGTCGATGTGACTCGGCGAGGTCGTCTTGGGCATCTCCGAGGTGTCACCGGTCTCGATGGCCTCACGAAGTTTCTTTGCGCGCCACATGTTCCGGGCCATCCACCAGCAACCGATGGCGGCGACGAAGGTGCCTGCGGTGAGGAAAGCACCGGCGATCACGTGCGGGAACGCCGCCAGCGTCGTGCTGTTCGTGATCACCGCCCAGAAGTCGTTCATCCTCGGCCGGTCCCGCGTCTCGTCCCACACGACGCCCACCGGGTGTTGCATGAACGAGTTCGCCGCGATGATGAAGTACGCCGAGGCGATGACTCCCGCCGAGGCCAGCCAGATGCACGCCAGGTGGACCCTACGCGGCAACCGGTCCCAGCCGAAGATCCAGAGTCCGATGAAGGTGGACTCGAGGAAGAACGCGACGAGCCCCTCCATCGCGAGCGGGGCGCCGAAGACGTCCGCGACGAATCGGCTGTACTCGCTCCAGTTCATGCCGAACTGGAACTCCTGCACGATGCCGGTCGCGACGCCCAACGCGAAGTTGATCAGGAAGAGCTTGCCGAAGAACTTCGTCGCGCGAAGCCACTGTTCGTTACCGGTGACATGCCACACCGTCTGCATCACCGCGATCATCGGCGCGAGGCCGATGGTCAGCGGCACCAGGATGAAGTGGTAGACGGTCGTGATACCGAATTGCCATCTGGAGACGTCCAGAGCGTCCATATCTGCCTCGAATCAGGTCACCGGCTCAGCCGGCAGGTGCCGAAGTCTCCTACTACTTCCGGTAGTAGGCACTGAACGCGACGTTACGCCTGGTCATCGGCCACTTTCAAGCGCCAAAGGTCCCATCGTGCCGCCGCTCCTGGTGCATTCGCTCTCACCCGGGACCCGGTGTGACCCGGACCCGGGATCAGATATGAGTGACCGGGATCAATTGTCTTCCACGGCAATGGCGCGGTCCACCAAACCGGAGAATCTGTCCGCGTCGGTCGGCACCGGCATCACGTACCGGTTGAGGTGGGTGACCCGGGCCGCGAGGGTCACACTGCTGACGAGCCAGACCGAGTCGGCCGCCACGAGATCCTCCGGACGCAGGATCTCGATCTTCGTCTTCCAGCCCTCCGCGTCCGCGAGGTCGAAGACCGCGCGAGCGGTCGTCGAGGCGAGGATGCCGATCTCCGTCGGCGGGGTCACCAGCGTGTCCCCGTACACCGCAACCACGGTCGACCGCGGGCCCTCGAGAATCGCTCCCTCGCTGCTGACGAAGATGACGTCGTCGTAACCCTCGGAGGCCGCGTGACGCAGGGCGGCCATGTTGGTGGCATAGCTCAGGGTCTTCGCACCGAGCAGCTGCCACGGCGCCTTGGCGGCCAGGTCGATGGAGAAACCACGCTCGAGGGTGATCACCGAGACACCGTCGGCCCGCGCGGAAGCGACACGTTCGGGCACCGCTTCCACGGTCAGGTAGGCCGTCGGGGCATATCCGTGTTCACGCCCGCGGGTGTAGACCAGCCGCACCAGGGCCTCGTCCGACGTCCCGTGCTCCTCGCTCCACAGCTCGGCCGCCCTGTCGATGGCGCCGCGCCACTGGTCGAGATCGGGCGCCGGTAGCTCCATCGCCGTCGCGCTGTGGGCGAGACGTTCGAGGTGCAGGCGGACACCACGCGGCCGGCCGGCGCGGATGAGCAGGGTCTCGAAGACGCCGTCGCCGCGGACCACCGCGAGGTCGTCGGCATGGAGAAAAGGTGCTTCGGCATCGTGTTGGGTGCCGTCGAGAGTGAGCAGGATCGAATCCGACATGGGTATGAGGCTCCCACGAGGGCCCGCACCCTGCTCGACACCCCTGGCGCCCAGCAGACCCGTAGAATCGACCCGTGAGCCGTTCACCCATCCTGACCAGGCATTCCGAGGGCGGGGCGGTCCCCGGCCCCGGCGAGTTCCACTCGTCGGAGACCCCGTGGCACTTCGGTGATCCACTCGGCGAGCAGCGAACCGCCGCCACCGGGGTCATCATCGTCGACCGCTCCGACCGTTCGGTCATCGAGATCCCGGGCGACGAACGCCTGAGCTGGTTGCACACCATCTCGAGCCAGCACATCGCCACACTCCCCGACCGCCGGAGCGCGGAGAACCTCTCCCTCGACGCGAACGGCCGTGTGGAGGAGCACTTCGTCCTGACCGACATCGACGGCGTCACCTGGATCGACACCGAGGGCGCACGGGGCGAGGCGCTGATCGCCTTCCTCACCAAGATGGTGTTCTGGGCCAAAGCCGAGCCGGCCGCACGAGCCGACATGAAGGTCCTCACCCTCGTCGGTCCCGGCGCGGTGACCGGACCGGTCGCCGAGCTCCTCGAGATCGACGCCGACGCGGAGATCTACCAGGCGGACAGTCTGCCCGAGACGCATCACGAGGACGAGCCGCTGGGTTTCTGGCGACGCATGCCGCCGCTCGGCGAGCACCGCGATCTGCCCGTGGTCGACCTCGTCGTACCCGAATTCGTCCTGCTCCGCTGGTGGGACGCACTGACCGAGGCGGGCGCCCGGATGGCCGGCAGCTGGGCATACGAGGCGCTGCGCGTCGCCGCCCGTCGCCCCCGCCTCGGCGCCGACACCGACGAACGGACGATCCCGCACGAGGTCGACTGGATCGGCGGACCGGCCGAACAGGGCGCCGTCCACCTCGACAAGGGGTGCTACCGCGGCCAGGAGACGGTCGCCCGTGTCCACAATCTCGGCAAGTCCCCGCGCCGCCTGGTGCTGCTGCACCTCGACGGCAGCTCGGATCGGCGCCCGACGACCGGCGACCCGGTCACCGCGGGCGGCCGGACCGTCGGACGTCTGGGCACCGTCATCGACCATTACGAGTGGGGTCCCATCGCGCTCGCGCTCGTCAAGCGCAACGTCGGCGCCGACACCGAGCTCATGATCGGGGCCGAGGAACCGGTCAGTGCGCGTATCGACCCCGACTCCATCCGCGAGGACGAACACGTCCAGGCCGGCCGCGCCGCCGTCGAGCGATTGCGCAGCGGCGTCACCGGCCCCGGCCTCTGAGGCGCGTGGGCACCGGTACCGTTCTGGCCGTCTGCGCGGCCGGCCAGGACGTCGTCCTCGACGGCATCGGCCCGTCCGCCATCGACAAGCGTCCGCTGACCGGCCGCGCCGAAGTGCACGAGTTGGGGCTCGCCGCCGACCACCAGCGCAACCGCAAGTACCACGGTGGCGTCGACCAGGCGGTCTACGCATACGCCGAACGCGACGCACGACGCTGGGCCGGCGAACTCGGACGTGACCTTGCTTACGGCTGGTTCGGCGAGAACCTCCGCATCGATGGGATCGACGTCACCGACGCCTTCGTCGGCGAGCGGTGGCAGGTGGGTGAGGACGGTCTCGTCCTCGAGACCACCATTCCGCGCGTCCCGTGCCGCACCTTCGCGGTGTGGGCGGGCGAGCCCGGGTGGGTCAAGCGGTTCATGGAACAGGCCGATTTCGGCGCCTACCTGCGGGTTCTACAGCCGGGAACGGTGGCTGCCGGCGATTCGGTGACCGTCATCCACCGTCCGGACCACGGCGTGCGTGTCCGGCATCTCCTCGCCGACGGCGATCCCGAGGCGATCCGCGGGCTCCTCGAGCACGACGATCTGCCGGCCAAGGTGCGACGTGAGGCACTACGCGTCGTGACCAGGACGGACAGACGCCGCGGCGTGGCGAGGCAGGGCGAGGCACACAAATCCTAGAGGCGCGCTAGACTGGTCAGCACGACAGAATTTCTTCAAGAGAACGGGGCCGCCAAATCGTTGGCCGCCCCGTCATTTTGCGAGGGGGTCCCGAATGGGCCGCGGCCGGGCAAAGGCAAAGCAGACGAAGGTTGCTCGTCAGCTGAAGTACTCCACTCCGAACACCGATCTCGAAAGCCTGCAGCGCGAGCTGTCCGGGCAGACCAGCTCGGTAGATCGTCCGGATCCGGTGGATGAGTGGGTGGACGAGGACGAGTGGCGACGCGCCTGAGGCGCGCCACTCGTGGATGCCGTCCTCATCAGCGGCACCCGACCCCACCCCACGCACGACCTCTCCGCTCAGCGGACCCGCGGTAACGCGGGTTGATGATTTCGTACGTATCAGACGGCCGCATGTGAACTGCGGCCGTCTGGTGCGTGCGGGGTCGTTCTGGAGCCAGACAGCGGTGCTCGCCGCGGTGACAACCGACGATGCGCATCGTTGCTGTGTGCTGCCCTCGGCGTGGGGGTGATGACGCGCCGACACACCACGACAAACCAGAAGCGGCGGGACCCGGAAGGTCCCGCCGCTTTGGCGTTGTCGTGCGAGAGATGTTGGGAGTCCGCGACTCTCAGAAGCGCGGGTGCTCGCCGACCAGGGAGACGCGCGCGCCGGCCTCGGTGTTCTTGGGTTCGCTGGAACGCTTGATCGTGCCCAGCACCCAGTTGTCCACGTGCCGCGCCGTCAGAACCGCCTGAGCGCGATCGGTGTCCTCCGGGGCGACGACCGCGACCATGCCGACACCCATGTTGAAGGTGCGCTCCATCTCGAGCTGCTCGACGCGTCCGCGTTGCGCGATGAGAGCGAAGATCGGGGCAGGGGTCCACGTGTTGCGCTCCAGCTCGGCCACGAGACCCTGAGGGATGACGCGCGCCAGATTCTCCGCGAGTCCACCGCCGGTGATGTGCGCGAAGGTGCGCACGTCGGCCTCGGCGATCAGCGCCAGGCAGTCGCGGGCGTAGATCCGGGTCGGCTCGAGCAGTTCCTCGCCGAGCGAGCGACCGAATTCCTCGACGTGGCCGAACAGATCCATGTGACCCCACTCGAGCAACACCTTGCGGGCGAGGGAGTATCCGTTGGAATGCAGGCCCGACGACCCCATGGCGATGACGACGTCGCCGGCCCGGACGCTGTCCGGCGTGAGGACCTTGTCGGCTTCCACGACACCGACCGCGGTGGCCGAGAGGTCGTAGTGGTTGTCCTGCATGAGCCCGGGATGCTCGGCGGTCTCGCCGCCGAGCAGCGCGCATCCCGCCTCCACGCAGCCGTCGGCGATGCCGGCGACGATCTCCGCGACGGTCTCCGGGAGGACTTTGCCCACGGCGATGTAGTCCTGGAGGAACAGCGGTTCGGCGCCGCAGACGACGAGGTCGTCGACACACATGGCGACGAGGTCACGTCCGACGGTGTCGTGCTTGTCGATGGCCTGCGCGACCGCGAGTTTGGTGCCCACCCCGTCGCTGGCGGCGGCGAGGACCGGTTCGCGATAGTTGCCCTTCAGCGCGAACAGGCCGGAGAATCCGCCGAGCCCGCCGAGGACCTCGGGGCGCGAAGCCCGCTTGGCATGCGGAGTGATGAGCTCAACAGCCCGCTCACCGGCGTCGATGTCGACTCCGGCCGCCGCGTACGAGGCCTGCGGAGTACCGCCGGTCTTCTCGTCGGCAGCCGCATCCCGCTCCGTCATCTCCGCAAGCACCCCTTGGTCAAAAGTCGTTCTCGGCGTGTTCGCCGACGATCACACGGTACCGGAGTGCCCGGCCCCCGAATTCAGGGACGCATCACTGCGCTGACGTTGTCGTTGGGCTTGGTCAACGGGTCGACCGTTCCGTCGTGGGCAGCGGAGGCAAGCATCTGCTCGAGGACCGCCTTGCCCATGGAGGTCTCCTCGGGCAGTTCGATCGGGTAGTTGCCGTCGAAGCAGGCCGCGCAGAGCGCCGAGGCGGGCTGCTCGGTCGCGCCGATCATCTCGTCGATGCTGATGTAGCCGAGCGAGTCGGCGCCGATGGCCTGGCGCACTCCCTCGACCATGCCCTCCTCGGACTCCATGCCGTTGGCGATGAGTTCGGCCGGGGAGGCGAAGTCGATGCCGTAGAAGCACGGCCAGCGCACCGGGCTGGAGGCGATCCGCACGTGCACCTCGGCGGCACCTGCTTCGCGCAGCATCCGGATGAGGGCGCGCTGGGTGTTGCCGCGCACGATCGAGTCGTCGACGACGACGAGGCGTTTGCCGCGGATGACCTCACGCAGCGGATTGAGCTTGAGGCGGATGCCGAGCTGACGGATGGTCTGCGACGGCTGGATGAAGGTGCGGCCCACGTAGGCGTTCTTCATCAGGCCCTGCCCGTAGGGGATGCCGGAGCCCTGGGCGAAGCCGACAGCCGCGGGCACACCCGACTCCGGCACCGGGATCACCAGGTCGCCCTCGGCGGGATGTTCCTTCGCCAGCCGGCGGCCGATCTCCACGCGAGTGGAGTGCACCGAACGCCCGTGGATGTTCGAATCCGGGCGGGCCAGGTAGACGTACTCGAAGACGCAGCCGCGGGGTGTCGGCTCGGCGAACCGCTTGGTCCGGACACCGTCGGCGTCGATGGCCAGCAGCTCACCGGGCTCGATGTCGCGGACGAACGAGGCGCCGACGATGTCGAGGGCGGCGGTCTCCGAGGCGACCACCCAGCCCCGGTCGAGGCGGCCCAGCGAGAGCGGCCGCACGCCGTGCGGGTCACGCGCCGCGTAGAGGGTGTGCTCGTCCATGAAGGTCAGGCAGAACGCGCCCTTGAGGGTGGGCAGCAGTTCCATCGCGGCCTGCTCGATCGAGCTGTCGGCGGCACCGTGCGCCAGGAGGGCGCCCACGACATCGGAGTCCGATGTCGCCGCAGAGCTCTTGATGCCCTTCTCCCGGGCGCGGGCGGCCAGGTCGGCGGTGTTGACGAGGTTGCCGTTGTGCCCCAGCGCGACGCCGGTCCCGGCATCGGTGGTGCGGAAGATCGGCTGCGAGTTCTCCCAGGTGGTCGAGCCCGTGGTGGAGTACCGACAGTGTCCGATGGCGACGTGGCCGCTCATCGCACCGAGTGTCTGTTCGTCGAACACCTGGCTGACGAGCCCCAGGTCTTTGAAGACGACGACCTGGCTGCCGTCGCCGACCGCGATACCCGCGGCTTCCTGTCCGCGATGCTGCAGCGCGTAGAGGCCGTAGTAGGTGAGTTTGGCGACATCCTCGCCGGGCGCCCAGACACCGAAGACGCCACATTCCTCGCGTGGCTCGTTCTCGGGTTGGTCCGACGGAGCCGGGCTGGGCGCGCAAGCACCAGACGCAGCGCATCCGCCCGCCGGGGTGGGAGCGAGCAGGTTCACGTTGGCGATCGGATGATCAGTCATCGACTAGCTCCCCTGGGCTGCGAATCGGACTACACGTCAATGGGCTGGGAGACAACTCGGAGTTTACGTGCCGGTTGCCTCGCAGGGCGAATCTTGCAGCGGTGTGGGAACGGGCGTAATTCCACGTCGGGGTCCGGGAGTGACCGATCACACTCGCCCGATCAGTCCTCTCGCCGGCCACCGGGTCCGAGCGGGATCAGGGGTAACAGCTCGGCTATCAGCTCGGCGCGGTGTCCCGAGGCGTCGACCCGACCGGCGGCCAGCGCCGCGTCGTAGGTCAGCAGCCCGGTCACCAGCAGCAGCCAGGTGCGCGGCGAGGTCTCCACGACGTTGGGTGGCGTCCCTCTCGTGTGCCGCGGTCCCTCGATGCACTGCACCGCCACGAACGGCGGGACCCGGACCTCGACCGAGTTACCCGGGGCGAGATGTTCGAGCGTGCGGGCGGTGAGGCGGACGGCAGCGGCGAGGGCGGGCCGCGGCGGTGCGGGTGACGCCTCGTCGGCGAGCCAGTCCGCCACCGCGAGAACTGCGGCACGGACCTCGGCCGGGTCGGATCTCTTACGCGGGGGCACGCCAGTCATCTTGCAACAAGGTTCACGACGCCCGGATTGGGGCAGTATGTGACGCATGGGCGCGGAAGTGACCAAACAGGAGTTCACCGGCGAGGATCGCGTGAGGTTCCGCCGTCAGGTCAGTCGGGGGACCGACGCGATCGCGCGGATGCTGGCCGAGGGGTTGTTCACCGACCAGGGGCGCCCACCGAAGCCGCTGCTCGGCATGGAGGTCGAACTCAATCTCATCGACGAGCAGATGCGTCCGGCCATGGCGAACGCCACCGTCCTCGAGGCGATCGCCGACCCCGACTATCAGACCGAACTCGGACAGTTCAACATCGAGATCAACGTCTCGCCCCGACCTTTCACCATCGATGACACGATCTCGCTGGAGCAGGCGTTGCGGACGTCGCTCAACCGCGCGGAGGAACGCGCCGCCCGCACGAACAACCACCTCGTCATGATCGGGATGCTCCCGACCCTGAAGTCCGAACACTTCGCCCACCACTGGATCTCGGCCAACCCGCGCTACGACCTGCTCAACGAGCAGATATTCAACGCCCGCGGCGAGGACATCGAGATCGACATCAGCGGCGTACCGCTGGGCGACGGCCATCACACCGAGCGTCTGCACACCTCCACCGATTCGATCCTGCCCGAGGCCGCGTGCACCTCACTGCAGCTGCATCTGCGGGTGGCCCCGGAGGATTTCGCCGCACACTGGAACGCCGCCCAGGCGATCGCCGGGGTGCAGGTTGCGCTGGCCGGCAACTCCCCTTTTCTCGCCGAGACCGCACTGTGGCACGAGAGCCGCATCCCGGTCTTCGAACAGGCCACCGACACCCGGCCGCTGGAGCTGAAGAACCAGGGGGTCCGGCCACGCGTGTGGTTCGGCGAACGCTGGATCAACACCATCTTCGATCTCTTCGAGGAGAACACCCGGTACTTCCCCGCACTGCTGCCCGTCTCGACCGACGTCGACCCGCTCGCCGAGCTCGACGCGGGTCGCATCCCCACTCTCGACGAGCTGCGGCTGCACAACGGCACCGTGTACCGCTGGAACCGGCCGGTGTACGACATCCACGAGGGGCAGGCGCATCTGCGCGTCGAGAACCGGGTGCTGCCCGCCGGGCCCACGGTCGTCGACACCATGGCCAACGCCGCCTTCTACTACGGGGTCGTGCGGGGGCTCGTGGAGTCCGACCGTCCCCTGTGGTCACAGATGTCGTTCAACGCGGCCGCGGAGAACCTGCAGTCCGGCGCCCGTTTCGGGATGGAGGCGCAACTCTATTGGCCCGATGTGGGCTGGGTGCGCCCGGACGAACTCGTGCTCCGTCGCCTGCTGACCCTCGCCGAGAAGGGCCTCCGCGCGTACGGCGTCTCCGACAAGGCGCGCAAGAGGTACCTGTCGGTGATCGAGGGACGGTGTGTCACCCGCCGGACCGGGTCGGTGTGGCAGCGCGAGGCCGTCGCCGCCCGGGAGAAAGCCGGCGAGAGCCGGGCGGAGGCACTGACCGGCATGCTGTCCGACTATGTGACGCTCATGCACGAGGGCGAACCCGTTCACACGTGGGAGGTGTGACAGCGCAACCTATTCGGCGACCAGACCCCGTCCGGTGATGAGCGGCAGATCCAGCGCGGTCACCAACCCCGGTTTCGCATCGACCACGGCGGCAACCGAATTCACCAGCCGCATGGCCGTGACGATCATCCCCGACACGTTGTGGTCGCCGTTCTCACCGTGATGACCGAACTCGACGGTCATCTCCGGTTCGCCGGAGATGGCGATCCGGTAGCAGCCGTCGCCCTCGTGCGGGGTCGGCCAATCGGGGCACTGGTCCGCATGTGTGCGCGTGTAGTGCTCCAGCACAACACGATCCACGCCATTGACCTGCCCGGCGACCTCGAACCGCAACGCCGCCATCGTGCCCTTCGGAATCTCCACCGACACCGTCGAGTAGTCGCGGTCCGCCTCGACCCGCTCGACCCGTTCGACGAGCGGCTCGTCGAGGGTGAGGTCGAGTCCGGCGGCGATCTGCCGCACCACACTGCCCCATCCCATCGACAGGATTCCGGGTGACAGCAACAGCGGCGTGGTGTCCATGGGCTGCCCGAATCCGAAGAGGTCCCGCATGACGACCGGCTGGTAGTACGTCGAGTAGTCGGCGATCTCCTGGCACCGCACCTCGTCGATGCGCTGCGAGAGGCTCGTCATCGACAGCGGCAGCACATCATTGGCGAAACCGGGATCGATACCGTTGACGTGAAGACTGGCACCGCCGGACGCGCCGGCCGCGGCGATCCGCTCCAGCAACCCGTCCGGCAGGATGCCCTGTGGGAACTGCAGCACCACCGGACCGCTCGACACCACGTTGATCCCGCTCTCCACGAAGAAGATCAGGTCCTCGATCGACTCCATCACGCGGTCGTCGGTCATCGCGGTGTGCACGATGCAGTCGGGCCTCAGGGCGATCAGCGCGTCCCGGTCGTCGGTCGCGGCGACGCCGAGGTCGCGTCCGAGGTCCGCCAGTTCGCCGGCGTCCTTTCCGACCTTCTCCGGATTCGAGACCCACACCCCGACCAGTTCGAGGTCGGGATGGGCGTCGATCCCGGCGATCGCATGTCTTCCGACGGTTCCGGTCGACCACTCGACCACGCGCAGAGCCATGCCCTCAAACTAGAACACGTTTCAAGTCCGCAAGGTGCGTTCGGTGAGAACGGGTCGTGATCGCCACCAGAGGCCGGTGACCACCGCGACGGTCGCGGCCATGCAGACGCCGGCCAGGACGAAGGCGGCCGCCATCACCACGGCGGGGGTGGACTCGTCGATGAACGGGCCGGGCAGGAAGGTGAAGACCAGCCCCACCGTCCAGGCGGCCGCATTCACCGGTACCCACGTCCATGCGCCGGGAAGCCGGTTCCGCAGGACGACGTACTGCGCCGAGGGGATGCTGGTCAGCAGTACCGCGGCGCCGGCACCGAACAGGAACCAGGTGAGGGGATTCCCGAAGTCGATGTCCACTCCCAGATCGACGAGACTCGACGGCGCCATCCCCAACGACCACGCGAGCATCGCGCCGACCGCGGTCGCCGGGACCCATCGCGCCGGCGGGACCTGCCACGACGTACCGCGAAGGGCGACCGCCTGACCGAATCCGAGAAGCGCGCCCTCGCCGGCCCCACAGACGACCATGAGCAACCAGGCCCATCCGGGCGAGAGCCCGGCGGTGCCGGAGATCGCGAACCCGGCCACCGGGATGAGGAATCCGGTCGACTCGGTCGCCGTCACAACACCGACCCACCGGGGCATGGAGAACGCCGCCACCTGCCAGACCCTACCGAGACTAGGCTCGGAAGACGATGTCCCAGATCAGCACACCGGCTTCCGATCCCTCCTCGGCACCCCTGTACATCGACTTCGACGGGCACCGGACCATGCTCAAGTGGCACCGTGGGCGTCGGCGCGCCGACGATCCGGCCTTCACCGCCACCCGCATCGTCGAGGGCATGCGGCACGGCGCGAGCATCGAGGTGGACCTGGTCATCCACGCCGACCGGGGCTTCGCGATCCTCCACGACCGCGTCGTCGACCACGCCACCACCGGCACCGGGGTCATCTCGGCACTGCCCGCCGCCTACCTTCGCGGACTGTCCTTGCGCGACAACCAGGGAAAGGCGCTCCGGGAGCCGGTCCTGCTGCTCGAGGACCTGACCGAACTGCTCTCGACGGTCGACATCGCACCGACGTCGATCCTCCAGCTCGACTTCAAAGAAGACGACGCCGCGCTCGATCGACGGGCGGTGGACACCTTCGCGCAGAGCGTCGAACCGTTGGCGTCGCACTTCATCCTGTCGTGCGGCGATGCGGCCGCCGTGGCCCGCCTGACGTCGGCCGCCCCCGGAATCCGCGTCGGCTACGACCCCTGCCACCACGGTGCCGCCGACGCCGCGATCCGGTCCGGGGAATTCGACGGCTTCGTCGCGCGCGCCCTGTCCGCATCACCGGACGCCGAGATGATCTACCTCGAGAACCGACTGATCCTCGCCGCGGACCGGCGCGGCCACGACCTCGTCGGCGCATTCCATCGACACGACCGGCTCGTCGACGGCTACACCGTCACCCGCATCGGACCGCGAGCCGTCCCGGAGATCAAGCGGCTCTTGGAGCTACGGGTCGACCAGATCACCACCGACGACCCGGAGGGCCTCGCCGCACTCGATCTCGACGCCACCCCGGCGGGCACCGGGTCGCGGCTGATCCGCTGGCTCCGACGCACCGGATCAGCCGGCCGGTCAGACGTGTAGGGACCAGAATGGTTCCACCGGAATGTTCCGGACGACGAACCAGATGAGCACCACGACGAGCACGACGACGGCGGAATAGCGCATGTTCTGCCAGCTGCGAATCCTTCGTCCGGTCCAGAGCCGCAGACAATACGCACCAAAGGCGAAGAGCAGCAATCCGATCGCGGCCACCCCGGCCGCGTTGTAGTGCAGGGCCGCGGACAGGTCGCCGTGCAGGAGCGAGTAGAGCGCACGCTGCGAGCCGCAACCCGGACAGGTCACGTTGAACATCAGCTTCGTCGGACACATCGGCAGTACCCCGCCGGGTGTGGTGGGGTCGCCCAACAGTACTGCGCCACAGCAGATCCCGGTCGCGGCGACAACTGTCGCCGGACCGAGGACCCGATGATTCGAGAGGGCCGACACCCGTGAGAGAACTGCCCTCTCGAACCGCTCAGTACGTGGACGTGGTCGCTGCTGTGCCGAAGAGGACGACAAAGAAGAGGACATAGGCCACGACGATCAGGATCGAACCGACGACACCGGCGATCGCACCCCACATCGCCCACTTCTTGGCATCATCGGCGGCTTTCTGGGCACCTGCGAAATCTCCTGCAGCCCACAGTTTGCTGACCGAGGTGGACTTGACGATCGCCACGATGCCCAACGGCAGGCAGCACAGGACCGTGGTCAGGATCGCCCACACGAGGTTGTTGTCCGGCTCGGGTCCGGGCGGCGGGCCACCCACGTATGCGCCGTACGGCTGTCCGTAACCACCCTGGCCGTAGTTCGGCGGCTGGTTCGGATCATAGGGATAGCTCATCTGCGCCCTTTCGACTCTCTCTGAGAACCCCAGGAGCGTAACCGACCCTCAGCCTGTTGGGCGGTTCCGGAAATCAGATTGCTTCCAACGATGTACACGCAACGTTCCCGCAGGCGAGAACGTTGCGTGTGACAACGATCGGGCTCCTACGCGGTGTCGCCGAAGAGGCGAGGCAACGTCGCCTCGCGCACCTCGCGCAGCTCGGTCAGCGGCACCGAGAAGTAGTCCTGGACCTCGACCTCGTCGCTGCCCTGATCGACCACGCCGATGCGCGTCCACGGCATACCGCGGGCGTCGAGCATCGCGGCGAAGCGCGACTCCTCGGTACGCGGTACCGCGACCAGCACGCGTCCGGCGGATTCGGAGAACAGCCAGACGAAGGGGTCGGCATCCTCGGGCAGCAGGATTCGGCAACCGGTCTCGCCGGCGAGGGCCGCCTCGACGACGGTCTGGATGAGGCCGCCCTCGCTGAGATCATGTGCGGCCGAGATCAATCCGTCGCGCGACGCCGCGGTCAGGATCTCCGACAGCAGACGTTCGCGTTCGAGGTCGACCTGCGGGGGCACGCCTCCGAGGTGGTCGTAGGCGACCTGCGCCCAGATGGAGCCGTCGAACTCGTCGCGCGTCTCGCCGAGCAGGATCAGCGTCTCCCCCGGTTCGGTGCCGAAGCCCGCCGGGATGCGGCGATGGACGTCGTCGATCACACCGAGGACACCGATCACCGGCGTCGGGAGGATCGCCGTCGCGCCGGTCTGGTTGTAGAAGCTCACGTTGCCGCCGGTGACCGGGATGCCCAGCTGTGCGCAGCCGTCAGCGAGTCCACGGACCGCCTGCTGGAACTGCCACATCACCGCCGGGTCCTCGGGCGAACCGAAGTTGAGGCAGTTGGTTACCGCCTTGGGGGTCGCGCCCGAGACGGCGACGTTGCGGTAGGCCTCGGCCAGCGCGAGCTGCGCACCTCGATACGGGTCGAGGAAGGTGTAGCGACCCGACGCGTCGGTCGCCAGAGCGATTCCGCGTCCGGTCTTCTCGTCGATGCGGATCATGCCGGAGTCGGCGTTCTCGGCCAGGACGGTGTTGCCGCGGACATAGCGGTCGTACTGGTCGGTGATGAATTTGCGGCTGCACAGCGCCGGGCTGGCGAGCATCTTCAGCAGCGTCTCGCGCAGCTGATCCGGCGTGTCCGGACGCTGCAGCGGCTCTGTGGTCGACGCGATCACGGTGTCCTGCCAGTCCGGACGTGCCACCGGGCGCTCGTAGACCGGGCCCTCGTGGGCGACGGTGCGCGGCGGTACGTCCACCACGGTCTCGCCGTGCCAGGTGATGACCAGATGGTCACCGTCGGTGACCTCACCGATCACGGTGGCCAGCACGTCCCACTTCTTGCACACGGCGAGGAAGGCGTCGACGTTCTCCGGGGCGACGACGGCGCACATGCGTTCCTGCGACTCACTGGAGAGCACCTCGGCCGGGGTCATGCCCTCGGCACGCACCGGCACCTGCTCCAGCTCGATGTGCATGCCGCCGTCCCCCGCTGCGGCGAGTTCGCTGGTGGCGCAGGACAATCCCGCGCCGCCGAGATCCTGGATGCCCACCACGAGTCCGGCGTGGTAGAGCTCGAGGCAGCACTCGATGAGCACCTTCTCGGTGAACGGATCGCCCACCTGAACGCTCGGCAGCTTCTTACGGCTCGGACCGCCACCCTCGGCATCGTCGAAGGTCTCCGACGCGAGCACGGACACGCCGCCGATGCCGTCGAGTCCGGTGCGCGCACCGAACAGGATGATCTTGTTGCCGGTGCCCGAGGCGAACGCCAGGTGCAGGTCCTCGGTTCGCAGCACGCCCGCGCACAGGGCGTTGACCAACGGGTTGCCCGCGTAGCTGGCGTCGAAGACGGTTTCGCCGCCGATGTTGGGCAGTCCGAGCGAGTTGCCGTAGCCGCCCACGCCGCGCACCACGCCGTCGACGACGCGTCGGGTGTCGGGAGCGTCGGCCGGGCCGAAGCGCAGCTGATCCATGACCGCGATCGGCCGCGCGCCCATCGCCATGATGTCGCGGACGATGCCGCCCACACCGGTCGCCGCGCCCTGATAGGGCTCGACGTAGCTGGGGTGGTTGTGCGACTCGACCTTGAAGGTCACCGCCCACCCGTCGCCGATGTCGACCACGCCGGCGTTCTCACCGATACCGGCGAGCATGTTGGCCCGCATCTCCTCGGTGGTGGTCTCTCCGAAGTAGCGGAGATGGACCTTCGACGACTTGTAGCTGCAGTGCTCGGACCACATCACCGAGTACATGGCGAGCTCGGCGTCGGTGGGCCGACGGCCCAGGATCTCGCGGATTCGCGCGTACTCGTCGTCCTTGAGACCGAGTTCGCGGAACGGTTGCGGATGATCCGGGGTCGAGGAAGCGGCTGAGACGGTATCCACCTGGGCACTCACGCAGACAAGTCTAGGCGGGCCCGGGCCGTCGGAGGCGACGGGGCGGACCTCAGGCGTTCGGTGCGCCCTCCTCCCCTGGGAGATCTGTAGCCGGGACCGGCCCGGTCTCGGGATAGTCTGTTCACTCGAGCCGTGCAGGGCCGCGGGACGTGCACGGGGGTGCAGGCACGCCGGCGACGCGCGGGGCACGACGTTGACACAGGGGGACGAGATGGCCGATGTCCGCAAGGCGAGGGCACTCTTCGAGCTGGGCGTCCTGTCCTTGAACATCCCCGTCGACGGTCAGGAGCCGATCAACAACCCTGCACAGGCCGCGAAGGCGTTCACCCGCGCCACCGAGTGGGATCCCTCGCTCGGTGACGCCTGGATCGGCCGCCTCGCCTGCGGGGACAGGAGCGACGAGGTCCTGCTGGGACTGTATCGGGCACGAGCGACGATCGGCGCCGAACAGCGTCGGCTCGGCCTTCCCCCGGGCACCATCGCAGGTCGCTGGGACACCGGGCTGCACATCGACTATCCCGCGATCACCGCCGTCGACGCCACTGCCGCATTTGCGTCCAGTCTGATCCGCGGTGCCGACTACTCGGGCGCCGAGGAGGCGCTCGACGAGATCCCGCCCGCCCATCGGTTGCCGATCGTGGAGTTCGTCCGCGCTCACCTCCACTACCGAACACAACGATGGCCCGATGTGCTGACCGCCCTCACCCGCTCGGACCGGTGGGGCGACACGGTCATGCAGTCTGTGGCCGACTTCATGGCCGGATCAGCGTGCGTGCACCTGGGGATGCTCGGCGAGGGCATGCGTCGCCTGCAGAACGCCATCGACGGTCCGGTCGCGGGCTGTTCGGTCAGCGCGATGTACGCCTACGGCCTGGCGCTTCGCGAGCAGGGTCACGAGGAGAAGGCCAAGGCCATGCTCGAGCAGGTCTACGCGCGCAATCCGGCGCACACCGCGGCGGCGCAGGCCATGCGGTCCCCGACGATCCGCGTCCTCCGCACCACGCCCGAGGAGATCGCCGCACGCACCGACCGCTGGGACCCCGCCTCGGTGCCGGACCGCAATCAGACCACGGTGTCGCCGGGCGGAGCCGACGGCGTCGAGAACGAGCTGGTGACCGACGCCCAGCGCGAACTGGAACAACAGATCGGACTCGAGTCGGTCAAACAGCAGGTCGCCAAGCTGCAGTCGGCGGCCACCCTCGCCAGGGTCCGCGCCGACCGCGGACTCTCGACCTCGGCGCGCAGCCTGCACCTCGCCTTCACCGGGCCGCCCGGTACCGGCAAGACGACCGTCGCCCGGATCGTCGCCAAGATCTACTGCGGGCTCGGCTTCATCAAATCCGACAAGGTGGTCGAGGCGACCCGGCGCGACCTGGTCGGCGAACACCTCGGCTCCACCGCCATCAAGACGTCGGCGCTTATCGACTCGGCCATGGACGGCGTCCTGTTCATCGACGAGGCGTACACCCTGATCCAGAAGGGTTTGTCGGGTGGCGACGCGTTCGGTCGCGAGGCCGTGGACACGCTGCTGGCGCGGATGGAGGACGACCGGGATCGTCTGGTCGTGATCATCGCCGGCTACGACTCGGAGATCGACCGGTTTCTCGCTGCCAACGACGGCCTCGCGTCGCGTTTCGCACGTCGGGTCCGATTCGACTCGTACACCCCGCGAGAGCTCGCGCAGATCGGCGAGTTCATCGCGCGCAAACGCGATTCGGTCCTCACCCCGGAGGCGGTCGCCGAACTGGAGCAGGCGTGCGCGCCGCTCTACCACGATGTCCGCGACCACGATGGCGGCACGCGTCGGGCCACCGATCTGGCCGGTAACGGCCGATTCATCCGCAACATCGTCGAGGCCGCCGAGGAGGAGCGCGAGTTCCGGCTCAGCACGGCCGGCGACCTCGCCTCGTTGTCCGCAGACGATCTGATGCGTATCGAACTCGACGACATCCGGTCCGCCATCTCCGGCGTGCTGTCGGGACTGAGGCGCTAGCGGCCCTCGCCCGTCCCGGCACTTCCGCTCGTTTCCCCAGAGAGGTTCTCCATGCTCATGTCCTGCACCCGCTTGGTCCGATCCGGCCTGCTCGCCGGCGCCCTCGCCCTGACCCTGTCGCTGGCCGGATGCTCGTCCGACGACGCCGAACCCGCACCGTCCGCGACCACCTCGAAACAGACCGCCGGCACCGAGCAGACCACCGGAGACACGGGGCGGCCCACAAGAGAAGCGGCCACCTCGGGAGCACCGTCGGGCGCCGTCCGGAGTTCCACCGCCAAGGCTCTGAGCTGCCGCGACTTCCGGGCACTCGAAGACGATGGGCGCGCGGCCGCCGTGGCGGCACTCGGGGTGAAGTCCAACGCCGATCAGGTCGCCACCGTCGCGGCGACGGTCTGCCTCAGCCGTCTCGACGACAAGGTCGCCGATGTTGTCGGTGAGCTCGTGCCCACACGCTGATACGTTCGTTGACCATGAGTGTCCGACCGTGGTCCCTCCTGCACGGCCCGTTGTTCTCCCGCGGCCGTCCACTGGACCGCGAACACGCCGCGCCCCGCATCAGCGCGTACATCTACGGCAACATCCTGATCCTGGCGGCGCTGATCCCGCTGCACCTCACCGACGATTTCGTCGGCATCCTGATCGTGCTCGGCACAGCCGCGTCGACCTTCATCGCACATGTCTTCGCCGAGGCGGTGGCGCGACGGGTGCACGACGGCGCCGTCCACCCCACGAAGACGACGGTCCTGCACCACCTTCGGGATTCGGTACCGATCCTCTCCTCGGCGTCGGTGCCCTGCCTCATCCTGGCGATGGCGTGGATCGGCTGGATCGAACCGCGCACCGCACAGCTGGCCGCCGAGATCGTGATCCTGCTGCGCATCGGCGGAACGGTCTTCGTCATCGACCGCCTGAACAATGAAAGACCCAACCGCGCAACGCTGATCGGGGCGACCGCGGTCACCGTGCTGGCAACCGCCATCGTCGTCGTGAAGGTGTTCCTGACGCACTGACGTTCATGGCGCACCGATCAGCGGAGTCTGCGGCCAACCCGTGGATCAGCTGCGTGCGGTGAAGCTCATCGGCATCGAATGCCACCCCTGGGTGGGCCAGGTGCCGCGCTCCGGGTTCCCGTCGACCTTGAAGGTGTCGATGCGCTCCAGCCAGGTACTGAGGATCGCACGTATCTCGATGCGCGCCAGACCTTCCCCGAGGCACCGGTGATTTCCGGAACCGAAGCTGGTCAGCTGGGTCTTGCCCGGCCGATCGATGTCGACGGAATCGGCGTCGGCGAAGATGTCCTCGTCCCGGCTTCCCGACGCCCACATCTGCAGTACGCGCTCGCCGGCGCAGATCGTCCGACCGCCGATCTCCACGTCCCGAGTCGCCGTACGCGCGGTGGCCTGCGTGGGGGCGAAGACACGCGCGAACTCGCCGACCGCCTTGGTGATCAGTTTGGGATTGGCGCGCAACTGCTCTCGTAGCTCGTGATCCTCGGCCAGATGCGCCAGCGTGGCGCTCGTGACGTCGGCGGTGGTCTCGAACCCGCCGACGATCAGCAGTATGAAGGTGCCGAAGATCTCCTCATTGGTCAGCGGCCGTCCGTCGATGTCGGCCTCCATCAGCGCCGACATCAGATCGTCGCCGCCGGGCTCGGCCTTGGTCTTCTCCATCCACGCCTGGACGTAACCCATGAGATCCATGAAGGTCACGCCGAGCGCTTCCTGGTCACCGGAGGCATTGGCCGACACCATCCCCTCGTGCCAGCTCTTGAATCGCAGACCGTCTTCCTGCGGAACGCCCATGAGCATCGCCAACGCGCTCGAGGACACCCGGTAGTTCAACTGGGATGCCACGTCGGCATGACCGTCGTCGATGAAACTGTCGATGCACTCATGCGCGATGCGGACCAGCTCGGGCTCGAACGCGGCGATTCGGGATCCACGGAAGAAGGGAGCGACCAGGGCACGGTAGTCGGCATGCTGGGGCGGATCGGACTGGACCGGAAGCCATGGAAAGACTCCCCCGGTCATGTCCGGAACGACGAACACCTCTGCTGCACTGAAGGTTTCCGGATCGCCGGCAACCTGTTCGATGTCGGCGTGTTTGAAGACCGCCCACGCGCCGCCGAACTGCTCGGTCCAGGCAACCGGGCACTTGCCGCGCATATTCTTCTGGACCGCGACAGGGTCTGCAAGGTTCGCCTCGGACAGCGGATCCCAGTCTGATGTGACATTGGCCATGAGGGGGATTCCTAAATCTTTTGGGCTACAACGACACACCTAGTGTGGCAACCACCACCTCAACCCGTCAAGGGACAACGTTGTACCTTATTCGCCTGGGCCCCCGTCGGCCTCCGCGCCGAGCGAGATTCCGTGCAGGATCAGCGCAGACATATGTCGCACAACAACTTCGTCGTCATCGTCAACCGATCCCAGCACCGAAGAGTCCATGCTGACGTAGCCCATCACCATGCTGATGAGCGCTCGAACCGTGATGTCGGCATGCTCCGCTGGGTACCCGTGCGCGGCGATGGTGCGCACCGCGATCTCCAGCACCGAGCTCATCCCCTCATCGATGGACTCCCTAACCTGTTGGCGCACTTCGGGTTCGAGCTGTTCTCCGGAGAACATCAGCAGCCGGAGCACGGCGGTGTGGTTGCGGCTGTTCTCGAACAGGTCGGAGATGAACTCGTAGACGAGCTCCAGCTCCGGTGGCTCCTCGGCGAGACGATCGGCCCAGCGGCTGGTCCAACTGTCGGCGAACTGGAGCAGCGGCTTGGTCATCACCTCGGCGAAAAGATCGGCCTTGGTGGCGAAATGCCGAGTGAGGACCGACCTGGTGACGCCGGCACGATTGGCGATGGCCGCCATCGTCGCACCCTTGTAGCCGAGGTGGCTGAACTCCTCCTCGGCCGCGACCACGATCAGGGCCTGCAGGTCCGACGAACGTCGCCGAGTGGTGGGGCTCATGGATTGACGACGTTGGCTACTCATGGATCCGATGATGCACCACGCCGCCGTCCGCTGTCATCGACGCCGATCACACCGGTCCCAGATCATTCCGTCACCGATTCATCGGCCGCCGGTCGGTAGTTCGGCATTGACTCCGGAGATGTCGACGATCTTCCAGTCCTTCGACTTGTCCAGTCGCAGCTTGTATGTCGCAGTCGACTGGATACCGTCGGGGGCCTGGGTGTTCTTCGTGGTGACGCCGACGAAACAGTCCACGGAGTACACGTCGCCGTCGACCGACGTGGTGACCGCGGCTATCGGCTCCGCCGTCGACGTCCACTGCAACGGTGTGACGATCTGCTCCATCGACGTGGCCGCCTGGGTCAATCGGGCGGCCATCTCCTCCGAGGTCCCCTCGGTCAGTCGGGATCGCCAGGCTGGCAGGTCCTTGAAGTCGATCGCGGCGGCACCCTTCGCATAGTCCAGAGCAACCTTCTCGGCCTGCGATTCCGCCGTCGCAGCCGCCTGCGTCGCGGTCAATTCCTCACTGCGCGAGTGCAACTGCCAGCTGACGAGGCCCAGAGCCGCGACCAGGGCGAGGATCACGCCGCCGACGATCACCGACCGCAGGGACACCTGATGCCCACGAGCTCGGTCCCCCGCGGCGTGGCCCGGCACTTCCGTACCGGTGCCGCGCGCACCGCCGGCAGCGGTCGCCGGTTCCGCGCCTTTCTCCAGCACTGCGATACCCGATGTCGTCGCGCTCGCCGTCCCGTCGTCGTCCTTCGTGTCGTCCCTGCGTTCTGGGTCGTTTTCCATGGTCCGCACCGTTTCTCATCCGTTCGTGTGGCTGGCTGCTGTCATCTGCCGCGTTCTTCCGGCAGGTCGTGTATCAGGACCCGGGCACCCCCGCTTCGACGTGGAGCGACCCGTTCCGGACCGCGCCCAGCGCACGGCCGAGCACCGCGCTCGGGTCGACCGTGCGCAACGCGCCGGCGCCGGCGCTGACCGTCGGCAGGAGGTTGTCGCCGATCACCTTGAGATCTGCGGCGGTGTTGTCCAGGAACTTCTGGAGTTCCATCAGGAACGGTCCGGCACCATCCTCGATTCCGGTGGCCAGCGGCCCGCCGCGGAACACCGCGAACTTCAGCGCGTCCTGGAGGACACCGAGATTCCGGCCGAACCCCTCGGCGACCGGGGCAGCCCCGCGGAACGCGGCCGGGATCTCTCCGCTCCTCATGAGCAGCGGCTGCAGGGCGCTGAGCAGCGTGGTGAGATTGTCGGCCTGACCACCGATCGTCGAGGCCAGACGCTCACCGGCGCGGTTGATACTGCCCAGCACGTACTGTTCGTCATCGGTGCACACCCCGCCATCCGTGCACGGGCCGGGCAACGCCACGTCGAGGGTCTCGAAGATCTTTCCCACGCTCTTGGGGTCGACCTGTTCCAGCAGTCGGGTGACGCGCTCGGACAGATCCTTGAACGTGGACGGATCATCGACCTGCGACCGGCCGATCACCGCATCCTCGGCGATGTACGGGCCGGTCGCCACCGCCGGCGTGACCGCCACGTAGGGCTCACCGAGCGCCGACAGGGTCTCGATCCGGAACGTGCTCTCGGTGGGGATCTGATACTCCGGACGGTATTTCATGCCGATCGTGACCCCACGCGCAGACGGACGGACCGATGCCACGGTGCCGATCTCGACGCCGCGCAACAGCACTCGTGCTCCGGGGACGAGACCGTTGCCGTCCGAGACCTCCATGGTGACCCTCCGGTCGTCGCTCTCCCGGCTGACCGGGAGCCCGAGGGTCCCCATGTAGACGAAGGCCAGAACACCGATCACGAGCATCCCGGCAATCGACAGCGTCGACTTCTTCATCGCACCGCTCCCAGCATCCGCAAGAGGTTCTCCACATCGCCGATCAGCTGTTCACCGCCACCTCGTGCCGTCACCGAGGTCACATCGACCGATGGGTTGGATGCGAACGGAAGCAACACATTACGGAGGAAGTCCGAGGTCTTGATCGCCAATCGCGGTCCATCGTCCACGATCCCGCGCACGTCGTCGGACGTGGCCGCGAGAGAATTGAGCATCGGCACCAGCCAGATCCCGCCCTCGAAGATGCTGCCGATCGAGGGCAGCAGATAGGCGATGTGAACCAGGAAGCTGTCGGCATCACGCCGCCAGTAGGTCGCCGCCTCGGCGCCGAAGATCTTGGTCAGCTCGTCATGGCGCTCACCGATCGCCGCGGCCGAATCGTTCATGCCGGTCAGGAAACGATCGATTTCACCGGTGTTGCGTCCCAGGTCTCTCAGATCCACCGACGTGACCGTCGCGAGCCGGCGCAGATCCTGGCGCTTGGGCATCACGTTGTTGATACGCGCCATCGCGTCCTGGATCTGGGCGATGGTGCCGCCGTTGACGAAGTTGGCCAGCACCGCCAGCGTGTCCTCGAGCGGGGGTGGCGACACCGTGCGTTCCACGCCGATGACCGACCCCGGCTCGAGATACCCCCGGGCACCTGTCGAACCGTCTTCTCCGTCGCCCGCAGGCGGGACGAAGGCGATGTAGGTGTCACCGAGAAGGGTGTTCTGCCGGATGACGGCATCGGTGTCGGCGGGAATGCGCGTGCCCTTGCGGATTCGCGCCGCGACCTCCACGTAGTCGTAGGTCAACTCGAGCCCGGTCACCTCGCCGATACGCTGCCCATCGGCGACGACGTCGGCACCGTTCGGCAGCGACAGGACACTGGCGAATCGGACCGACACCTCGTAGCCGTCGCCCGTTCCGGGACGTACCGACGGCAGGTCATCGGGACCGATCGCGCACCCCGCGAGCACGATCGACATGACCATCGCCGGAATCGCCACCGGCACGCCCCGGCGGATCGTCCGCCGACCCAGGCGGGAGAACCATTTCCGTCTCATGACCGACCCCCCAGCAGGACCATCTCCAACAATGCGTCACCCCGGAACTCACTGACCGCACCACGTCTCGTACAGGTGTTGGGTCGCAGCCTGTTGGCCTGAGCGCACAATTGCGGCGAGAGGTCGGACACGCGAACCGTGGGCGGTGTGTACCGGACCGAGAATCCGCGCCCCTCGCCCTGAGTCTGCTGACGCACCGCCTGCGCAACCGCGGGGATGGTCGACACCAGCGACGAGATGTCCGGCGCGCGAGCGGCCGCCAGCGAGATCGCCTGCGTCACCGGACCGTGCACGACCGGCCAGATGTCGCCACCGTAGTTCCGCTCGATGTCGTACAGGGTCGCCACCGTCCAGGCGACCCCCTTGGTCAGTTCCGTCGCACCGGTCCAGAGTTCGGTGCCGACCTCGAGGATGTTCGGCGCCTGGGTGAGGATGGACTCGATCGCACCCCAGTTCTTCAGCGCATCCTCGCTCAGCGGTGCCATGTCGGAGATGACACTGCCGATGTCGGCGATCACCTTGTCCGGGTTCTGCGCCGCATCCGCTGCATTCGTCATGACGTCGCGGGCGTGCGGCCCCACCCCGCGGAGCGCGTCGGCGAGTCCGGTCACGGCTCCCCGGACATTCTGGCCCTCGCCTGCGGGGGCCAGGTCGTCGACGAAATCCGCTGCCGAAGCGGAGATCTCCGAGATCGTCTTGGGCGTGTAACTGTTGGTGAGGGCGATGCATCGGTCGCCGGTGAGCCGAGGACCCGAGGCATAGTTCCCCACGAGCTCCAGACTGCGGTCGGCGAGCAACGACTTGGACCGGATCACCCCCTTCACATCGGCGGGAATCGCACGGGGCGTGTCGATCTCGAAGGTGACCAGGACGCGGTCTCCTCGTGGCTGCACCGCGGCGACCCGGCCGATGCGGTATCCCATCTGTGTGACCGGATTGTCGGCGTACAGACCGGTGGCATCCGGCATCTCGGCGCAGAACTCCCCGGTGGTGGGCGGGAGTTCATCGGCGGCCAGCGCGGTGCCGGCACAGCCGGACAGCGCGAGAACTGCCACGACCCCGATGATTCCCAGGTTCGGACGTCGCATCATCAGCACTTCCTCCCGGCGACCGGGATACAGATATCGGAGGCGAGCACGGTTCCGCCTTTGAGTTCCTTGATCCCCTCGGGACCGAGCCAGCCCGCCAGCTGGTCTCGCAGCGCGGTCAGCTTGTCGATGGCCGGCCCCATCGTGTTCTGCGCGGTCTCGGCGATCTGCCGGAACTGATTGATCGCCGCGACGACCTGATCGCTGTGATCCAGGTAGTAGGCCTCTAGCGGTTGGATCGACATCAGAATCCGTCCGAGCCGCGCATACGCCTCGTTGAACCCCACGTGAGTGTTGTTGTAGGTCGAGAGCACGATGTCGGTCTGTCGCAGCAGATCGAAGATGAATGCCCGGTTGGCCTCGAACGCCTCGAGGTACTCGGTGCTCAGCGCTGCGATCGCGTCGACCTGTGATCGCTGGCGGGCGATGACACCGGTGACGCTCCGCATTCCGTCGACCATGTCCCGCAAGGACGGCGACTGCCCGCCCAGGGCATCGGCGACCTGACCGAGATTGCCGTCGATGTCAGCGGCGTCGACGTTGTCGGTGACCGTCGGCACCTCTTGGATCACGTCCCCGATGCTGTAGGGAACGCTGACCGCACTGGACTGAATCCAGGTGTCCCCCAGTGGAACATCCCCCAGCGGAATGAGCGTCGCGGCGTAGCCGCCGACCGGTGTCAGCATCCGGACCTCGACCCGGGAGCGATCCCCGATGAAGATCTCCTCATCCACCTCGGCGGTGACCCGGACCTCGTTGGCGCCTAGTTCGAGTCCGGTCACCTTGCCGACGTTGAGCCCGGCGACGCGCACGTCCTGCCCGACCGCCACCGACGACACGTCATCGGTGAGGAAGGTGAACTGTTTCTTCCCCGGGGGATTGACGTAGACGACGACGATCACGGCGGCGATGACGATCACCGCGACCAGCAGCGCCGCCCCGATCATGACCTCGCGCCCGACCCTCTTGGTCAAACGTCCCAGCATGGCCGGTGTCATCGTGCCGCGCATACGACGACCTCACTTCCGTCGAGCAGCAGCTCGACATCGGACGGCAGGTCCGCGAGCCCGTTCGCACAACTGCGTCCGGAGTGATCGATGCCGGCCGGGACCTGGAGACCGGCAACCGCCACCGGGATCATCCGGAGCGCCTCGGCGGCTTGCGGAATCGAGCTGAACGCATCGGTGAGCAGCTTGTCGACGTCGAGCCCGGGCCGCAGTCCGATGTTGCCCATCATCCGGTCGATCGGCTCGGTGAAGGCGGGTCCGTAGCGATCCGTCTTGTAGAACTCCTCCAGAACGGTCATTCCCTTGGCGACCGGGATCTTGACCGAGTGAAGGAACTCCATGACCTCCGGGGTCCGGCCTCCCATGGTGTCGGCGATCCGGGCCAGGTTGGCGGTGAGCGTGGAGATCAACCGTTCACGGTCCGTCGCGAACCGGGACAGTTTCGCCACGTTGTCGAGCATCGGCGCCAGTCCGCTGCCGTCTCCCTGCAGGATGGCCAGCGCATTGTCGGTGAACTCGTTGACCTCGTCGGTGCGCATCGTCGCGAGTACCGGCTGCAGGCCGTTGAACAATTCGGTGATGTCGAAGGAGCCCGTCGTGTGGCTGAGCGGGACCGTGTCCACCGGCCGTCCGGCCGGCCCGAAGGCGACGTCGACATATCTTGCGCCCGTGAGATTCTGGTACTTCACGGTCAGACGCGAGTTCTCCGTCAGCCGATACGACTCGTCGAGGGTGAAGTCGACCTCGGCCACGCTGCGCCCGTCGACGCGGACGATGCGCGTGTCGGTGATCTTCCCGATCCGCACCCCCTTGGTGCGCACGTCGCCGTTGATCCGCAGTCCGGAGATGTCGGAGAACTCGGCCCGGTAGGTCCTCGTCGGTTGATCGACCGGTGACTTCATCGCACTGATCACGATCGCGAAGAGCACGGCGCACACCGTGACCGCCACAGCGAGCTTCGCGACGGTGGCAGTCGTCGTGCTCACCGCGCACCTCCCTGCGGCCCGGTCGCGACGTGCGACAGCGGCGCGGCGAGCGCCGGAAACGTGTTGACCACCAGCGCGACATCGAGGGTCGGACGACCGCCCTTCATCGCGAATGCACTGTTGTACTTGTCGATCAACTGCATCAGGCCTTTCGGGGACATACCGCCGCCGACGAAATGCGGGATCAGATCGGATACCTGCGTCACCACCTGGGTCAGGGGTGTCAGTTCTTTCGGATGCGAGGCAAGCAGGGTGCCCGCGAGCCCGAACAGCTGCGAGGACGCCAGTTCGAGGCCGTCACCGAGGCTGTCGAGTACCTCGGTGTCCGCGCGGCGCACGCCGTCGGCACCGACCGGATTGAACGAGTCGTTCTCATAGATCGCGAAGAGCATGTCGATGAGTTCACGGCTGAACTCGGGAGCCTCGGCGAGGATGTCGTCGAATTTCTCCATGAGCTCGTGCGGGAGATGCCGCTGCGTGGCCGCGACCCGATCGGCCACGGTGATGCCGGTGTCGATGAGCGGTGCGAGCCCGTCGGTATAACGGACCGTCTTCTCCAGCGAGCGCACGATGTCGGTCGTCAGGGTCCCGTCGACGACCAGCGAGCCGCGCTCGATCATCGTCGACATGGTGAAGTCGCCCTTCGGTGTCCGTTCGAAGGTCTCACCGCCGGTGAGCGGTTCGCCACCCGGCTGAGCGACGATGTTGATCCCGGTGGTACCGAAGTAGTTCCGCGGCCGGAAGTCGACGTCGAAGGTCGACGTGACGCCCTCGATCAGCTCCGGTCGCAGCCGCATCGCGATGGTGATGTCACCCGGAGCGGCGCTGCTGAGGTCGGTCACCTCACCGACCTCCGAACCGCTCAGGATGACCTTGCTGCCCTCGGTCACCCCTGGGCCCACATAGGAGGTCCGCAGGGTGATGTCGATGCCCGGCGGAGCGTCGTAACGGGGGTAGATCCACGTCGCCGCGACGACGATCAGCACGAGCACCGCTGAGATGATGCCTCCGACGACCACCACCGAGCGATTCTGCCGATCAGATGTTCCGCGAACGAAGTCCTGGCTGTAGGTCCTCGATCCCAACGCACTCACCCCTTGAAGACCAGTTCCGGACTGAGACCCCAGATCACCACGGTCATCAGGAAATTCAGTACGACGATGGCCACCAGACTCGCCCGGATCGCCCGTCCCGACGCCGAGCCGACGCCGGCCGGGCCACCCGCGGCGAAATAGCCGTAGTAGCAGTGGATCACCGTCACCACGGCGCAGAACAGGAGCGCCTTCACCAGTGACGCCGCGAGGTCCGGATAGTCCAGGAACTGCGCGAAGTAGTGGTCATATGTGCCGGGCGGCTGCTTGTAGAAGACCTTCACGATGAGTCCGCCGGTGAAGAAGCTGATCACCAGGGCCATCAGATATCCGGGGATCACGATCAGCATGCTGCCGATCAGTCGCGTGCCGACGACGAACGGAATCGCCCGCAGGCCCATCGATTCGGTGGCGTCGATCTCCTCGGAGATGCGCATCGATCCGATCTCGGCGGTCATCCGGCATCCCGCCTGGGCGGCGAAACCGATGCCGGTGACGATGGGTGCGATCACCCGGACGTTGCCGAACGATCCGATGATCCCGGTGAGGGGCCCGAATCCGAGAAGATCGAGCGCCATGAAGGCCTGGATCGCGACCACCGCGCCGACGGCGATGCCCAGGAAGAACATCAGGCTCAGGACACCACCGTCGACGATGAGCGAACCGTTGCCCCACGCCATGTTGTTCATGGTCTGCAGGGTCTGCTTGCGATAGTGCCGAATGGTGGTGGGCAGCAGAGCGATCGTCTTTCCCCCGAAGATCGCGATCTGTCCGACCTCGGCGAAGACGGAGGTCACTGTGCGGGAAACGGCGTCGACCGGTCGGTTGATGACCGCGGGAATCGCCCGGTACCGGGCCGGTGTGTTCGTCATGCCAGCGCCGCCGGGAAGAACATCGTCTGCAGCTGACTGATCAGCAGATTCGACACGAAGATGCAGAACACGCTCAGGACCACCGAGGCGTTGACCGCGTTGGCGACGCCTCGGGGCCCGCCTTTGGCCTCGAGTCCACGGAGGCTGGCGATGAGCACCACGATGGCCGCGAAGGTCAGCGCCTTGAAGACCGAGAACATCAGGTCCGTCGGAGTTGCGAAGGCGCCGAAGGACATCCAGAAGCTACCCGGGACGACGTCGTTGATGTTGGCCGAGATCGCCAGGCCCGCACCGACACCCGCCGCGATGATCACGATGCAGAGCAGCGGCGCGATGAAGATCATCGCGAGGAAACGCGGGACGATCAGGCGCTCGACCGGGTCGACGCCCATGACACGCATGGCTTCGATCTCCTCGCGGATCGATCGCGCGCCGAGGTCGGACGCGATGGCCGACGCGGCCGCACCGGCCATCAGCAGTCCGGTTGCCATCGGCGCACCCTGGCCGACCACGCCGAGCCCGGATGCGGCGCCGGCCAGCGAATTCGCCCCGACCTGGTTCATGATGCCGCCGACCTGAACCGAGATCTCCGCGCCGATGGGAACCGCCATCAGCAGTGCGGGGAGGGCGGTGACCTTCAGCAGCCGCCACATCTGGTCGACGAGTTCGGGCCACTGCAGATCGAGCCGGAGCAGCCCGGAGACGATGCATTTTCCGATGGCGGCGGCGAGCAGTGCGGTCCGCCCCAGCGTCGCGAGGCTTTCACGTGGTGCCCGCCGTAGGTATTTCACGATGGGCGTCAACGGGTTTCGCACGCGACGCCGCCGTCCGGCGCGCTTGTTCTCGTACGTCGGCGAGTCGACCGGCAGCGCCGGGCTCACCGGGTCAACCGACCTCAGGGCGGTCGTGGCTGTCATGGTCACCTTTCCGGAAATGGGCATCGACAACTGGCCGTGCGCTGGGACTGTTCGAGCACGGCTGGATGAGAATCGTGATGTATGACGAGCGGCTTCGGCGTGTGCGTCTGCCTCGCGGACGGGCGTGATGCCCCGGCGTGGGGCGGGTTCTCCGGTCAGCCGGCGGCGACCGCCTTGCCATCGCGAGCACGCTCGGTGACCTTGACCAGATTGCGTTCACCATCGACCAGGATCCGGTCGCCCTCGCCGATTCTCCGGGTTCCGCTCTCGGTTCCGATCACGTAGGGAACCCCGAGCTCGCGGGCGACGACCGCGCCGTGACTGGCCGATCCCCCGATGTCGATGACCAGGGCCTCGGCCATCGCCATCAGTGGCGCCCAGCTCGGATCGGTGAAGCGGCACACGAGGATGTCGCCGTCGTCGAGCTCGATGTCCTCGGACGGGTCCGACAGGACCCGAGCGCGGCCCTCGACGACCCCACCGCCACTGGCAGCACCCGAGAGCTCTACCGCGCCACCGTCATCGGCGTTGTCGTCGATCCGCTCCGGCTCGGGCATGCCGTAGAACGCGACCGGAAGGACCATCGCCTTGTAGTCCTCACGCGTGGCTCGACGGGTGTCGACGATCCGCTGGGCGTCGGCCAGGCGGCCCGCGGCGAGATCCTCACATTCCTCGACCGTGAGGAAGAAGACGTCGTCGACCTCCCGGAGCGCGCCGAGGTCGACCTGCTGGCGGCCGAAGGTCCGGGCGGCGGCGCGGGCGCGGTCGATCGCGATGAGGTAGGCGGCCTTTCCGACCTGCAGTGATCGGATGACGTCACGCATCTTGCGGACGAGCCACCGCGTGACGGGTCGCTGCAGAGCCGGGGTCGCCGCGAGCAGCCGCGCCTCGGCCGCGGACCCGACCTGCTGCGTGGCCGACGCTCGCGCGGCCGGCCGTTCGGCGCGCTGAGCGAGTGACGCGGCGAGTGATCGCACCGCTCGAGGGTCCTCACGCCACACCGTGGCGAACAGATTGCCCTCGTTGGGGCCGTGGTATCCCCATGAGGACAAGAACTCCGCCTCGCCGATCTCGCCGCGCCCGAGCCGCCACAGGTCATCGGCCATTTTGGCTTCGTTGAGATCGCCTACGCCGGAGAGCAACTGGTCGACGAGCCCCGGTTCGCCGAGCTTCTCGGCCGCCCCGGTCACCGCACTCTGGGCTCCCTGGAAGATGAAGCGCCACACGCAATGCACGCTGAAGACCCGTTCGAAGTCGGTACGGGTCTGCACCAGACGCTCGATCGGGGTCTGGCTGGGCTCGCCGTCGACGACCGTCGCCAGCCAGTCGGCGTACATCTCCTCGTAGAGACGTTCCAGACGCTTCCGCGTCCGCATGAGCGCGACCGGCGCCTTCGCGGCGATCACCGGGACCCGGCCCGGACTGCCGGAGAACTTCGGCGCGTCGGGTCGCACCGAACCCATGAGATCTCGCTCGAAGTCGTCGGCACTGAGTCCCGGCACCGCCGCCATCGTCTTCTTGATGACGTCCACGTTCAACGCCTGACGCCCGTAGAAGCAACTGACGCCCAGCTCATTCGGATCGTCGGACACCACGAGCTTGCTCCGTGGGATCACTCCGAACGAGTACATCGGATACAACAGCCCCTGCTCGGTCGCCGGGCCCCACAGGCTCCAGCACATCGGTGACATGACCTCTGGGCAGGCCTCGCCGAGATTGGTACTCGTCCAGTAACGACCGGGCTCCGAGGAGCCCTTGATGGGATCGGTGACGGGTGTGGGCACGACTGCTCCTTCACGGCTTCGCACAGTGTGACGCCTGTGATCGGCTTCCCCCGGGGAAGGCAGCTCCCTCGCTGAGATGTGACACTCTCGGGAAGGTGACTGTGATCGCTGACACAACAGTTTTACTCTCGCAATGGACTGTTTGTCTATAGATAAACGGAATTTTAGGGGCGATTGTGTCCCTTAGCCGTTGCCGATGTCACTCCACGAACCCGGGGGGACTCGTGATCACTTCCCGATCACACGCCGGCGATCAGCCGCCCGCCCCCTCGGTCGTGACGGTGAGGATCGCCTCGGTGAACTCGGGACGGCAGATCACCAGGTCGGGCAGATACGTGTCGTCGTTGTTGTAGACGAGCGCCGAACCGTCGATGCGTCCGCACCACAGCCCCTTCGCCCGGGCGACGGCTACCGGCGCCGCGGAATCCCACTCGTACTGGCCGCCCGCGTGCACGTAGGCGTCGGCCTCACCGCGGACCACCGCCATCGCCTTCGCTCCCGCCGATCCCATCGGCAGCACCTCCCCCGCGACCGCCGCCGCGACCTCGTCGGCGAAAGCCGGCGGCCGTGAACTGCTCACCACGACGCGGGGCACGTCGCTGCGTGGTCGCGACGCCAGTCCCGACGTCGGTTCGACCTCGGTCTCGTCGTCGAGGTAGGTGACCCCGAGAGCCGGGAGCGCCACGGCCCCGGCGATCAATCCGCCGGTGGCCGACCACAGCGCCACGTGCACGGCCCAGTCCGCGCGACCGGCGCCCGGCTCGTACGTCCCGTACTCACGCGTGCCGTCGACCGGATCGACTATCCAGACCCGGTCGGCGTGCAACCGGGACTTGTCGTCGGCCGATTCCTCCGACAGCACCGCGTCGTCCGGCCGGGCCTCCGCGAGGCGTCGCAGGAGGAACTCGTTGGACCGCGCATCTCCGGCCCGGCCCAGTTCCTTGCCGGTCAGCCCACTGGTCCGGCGGATGTCCAACAGGAGTTCACCTGCCGCGGTGGCCAGTTCGCCTGCGAGTGCTCGATCGTCGGTCACGCTGTGTCCCTCTCTGGCGGTTGGGCTGGTACACCGGCGCCCCGGTGTCCGGTCATGACATACCCACCGGCATCGCGGGCGAACCGGGGCGTCACAGTCCCAGGTTACGGAGGACCATCTCGGCGACGTCGGTAGGCGCGCCGTCCTCGGGAGTGATGACGAGTTCGGCGTGCGTCGGCCGTTCGTAGGGCGAGTCGATGCCGGTGAACTGACTGATCTCACCCCTACGGGCCTTGCCGTACAGCCCCTTCGGGTCCCGACGCTCACATTCCTCGAGCGGGGTGTCGACGAAGATCTCGTAGAACGGCAGGCGTCGCTGTGCGTGGATCTCCCGTGCGCGCTGCCGTTCCTCGGCGAAGGGGCTGATCAGCGAGACGATCGCAACCGCACCCGAATCGGCGAACAGGGCCGCCACCTCACTCGTCCGGCGGATGTTCTCGCGCCGGTCGTCATCGGAGAAACCCAGATCGGAGTTGAGTCCGTGGCGCAGGTTGTCCCCGTCCATCAGGTAGGCGGGTCGGCCCTCGGCGACGAATCGTCGCTCGAGTTCGACGGCGAGGGACGACTTCCCCGACCCCGACAGCCCGGTCAGCCAGATGGTGGCGCCGCGATGCGCCCGGTGCTCGCGGGCGACCTTGCCGGCCTGCCACACGACGTGGCTGTCGTGGCTCACCGGCGCGGTGATCATGCCCGCGCCGACGGTTCGGTTGGTGACCTCGTCGATGAGGATGAAACTCCCGGTGTCACGGTTGCGGCGATAGGAGTCGAACATGACCGGCTCCTGGGTGTGCAGGGTCACCCGCCCGATCTCGTTGAGCGACAGGACCTCGGCGTCCTCGTCGCGATGCAGCGAGTTGACGTCCAGCCGGTAGTTGAGCCCGGTGATCTGCGCGCGGGTCAGCCGCGTTCCACACAGGAGCTGATAACGGCTGTGTCCGCGGAGCTCGGTGTCGTCGTCGAACCAGCAGACCATCGCATCGATCTCGCGCCCGACGTACGGCCGGTTGTTGGGCCGGGCCAGCATGTCGCCACGCACGATGTCGATCTCGTCGGCAAGTTCCACCGACACCGCCATCGACGAGAACGCCTCGTCGACGGCGGCTCCGCCGGGACCCCAGATCTCGGTGATCGTCGTGCTGAAACCGCTCGGCAGGACCACGACCTCGTCGCCCTTGGCGAAGACGCCGCCCGCCACCGTGCCCGCATAGGCACGATGGTCGGCACCGTCGCTCCGTTGCGGACGGATCACGTACTGCACCGGCAGTCGCGCGTCGATGAGATTGCGGTCCGACGCGATGTAGACGTGTTCGAGATGGTCGAGCAACGGCCTACCCCCGTACCACGGCATCGCCGCCGACTGCTCGACGACGTTGTCGCCGCGCAACGCCGACATCGGGATGAAGGTCAGGTCCACGACGTTGAGCTTGGTCGCGAAATCCGCGAAATCCGCACAGATCTCGTCGAACCGTTCCTGAGACCAGTCCACGAGGTCCATCTTGTTGACGCAGACCGTCAGGTGCGGGATCCCGAGCAACGAGGAGAGAAACGCATGCCGCCGAGTCTGTTCCAGCACTCCCTTACGCGCATCGACGAGGATCAGCGCGAGGTCGGCCGTCGACGCGCCGGTCACCATGTTCCGCGTGTACTGAACGTGACCCGGGGTGTCGGCGATGATGAATTTCCGCTTGGGCGTGGCGAAATACCGGTATGCGACATCGATCGTGATGCCCTGTTCCCGTTCGGCGCGCAGTCCGTCGGTCAAGAGGGCGAGATCGGCGTATTCGTCACCCCGTTCCGCACTGGTCCGCTCGATCGATTCGAGCTGATCGGTGAAGATCGCCTTCGAGTCGTAGAGCAGCCGGCCGATCAGCGTCGACTTCCCGTCGTCGACCGATCCCGCGGTGGCGAGCCGCAACATCTCGGTGGCGCCCCGGACGTCCGGAACACCCCTGCCGGCATCGACCCCGTGCATCAGAAGTAGCCCTCCTTCTTGCGATCCTCCATGCCCGACTCGGAGATCCGGTCGTCGGCGCGCGTGGCCCCGCGCTCGGTCAGCCGGGTCACCTCGATCTCCTCGATCACCTTGCCGACGTCGTCGGCCGTCGACAGGACGCAACCGGTGCAGGTGGCGTCGCCGACGGTGCGGAACCGCACGGTCTCGGTCCGCACCTCCTCCCCCGGAAGTTCTTGCAGGAAGCGTGTTCTCGCCAGCAGCATGCCGTCCCGGGGGATCACCTCCCGTCGGTGGGCGTAGTAGATCGACGGCAGGTCGATGTTCTCCTCGGCGATGTACTGCCAGATGTCCAGCTCGGTCCAGTTCGACAGCGGGAACACCCGGATGTGTTCGCCTTTCGAATGACGACCGTTGTACAGGCGCCATAGTTCGGGGCGTTGATCGCGCGGGTTCCACGCGCCGAACTCGTCTCGGAAGCTGAAGACCCGTTCCTTCGCGCGGGCCTTCTCCTCGTCGCGCCGGGCTCCGCCGAACACGGCGTCGAAGCGGTTCTCGGTGATCCCGCGCAGCAGCGCCGTGGTCTGCAGGCGGTTCCGGCTCGCACCCGGCCCGGTCTGCTCGACGACACGTCCGGCGTCGATATCGTCCTGCACGGAGCTGACGATCAGCCGGACGCCGGTCTCGGCGACCACGCGATCACGGAACCGGATCACCTCGTCGAAGTTGTGTCCGGTGTCGACATGCATGAGCGGGAACGGGACCGGCGCCGGCCAGAACGCCTTGCGTGCGAGGTGGAACATCACCACCGAGTCCTTGCCGCCCGAGAACAGCAGGACCGGGCGCTCGAAGGTGGCCGCAACCTCCCGGATGATGTGGACCGCCTCGGCCTCCAACGCGGCCAGGTGGGACAACTCGTACCCGTGACGTTCCATCCGGTCGGGCGTGTCGGTCGTGCTCGCCACAGTGCGCAACCCCCTTGACATGTCGAATATTCGACACTAAGTGTTGATAATGTGACATCGACGGTAGGCGACTTCTCCGAGGCGCGTCAACCGGCACGCGCCGGGTCGCCACCGACCGCACGCGTGGTTGCGATCGTCGAACTGCTCGCGGAGGCGAACCAGCCCGCCCTCACCCTCGCCGAGATCGTGCGCCGCACCTCATTGTCGCGCGCGACCGCCCACGCCATCGTCTCCGAACTCGTCGAACACGGCTGGCTTATCCGGGATCAAGCGGCCGGCACCTTCGCCATCGGCCCGGCCTTCGCCATGCTCGCCCGCAACCTGGGCGGCGCCGACCATCTCTTGCGGTGGGCCACGCTCACGGTGCGGGAGCTGTGCGCACGGTTCGATGTCCCGTGCTTCGTCGCGCGCCGCACCGCACCCGACGTCGTGACCCTCGCCGCGCACGCCTTTCCGCCGCATCTCACGCCCGACGCCGGACTGCATCCGTGGTTGCGCGACGGCGCCCGCATCCGCCTGCGCCCACCCATCAGCCGGGAGTTCATCGCCTGGGATTCCGCGCAGGCGCAGGCGGCCTGGATCGCGCGCGCGCCCGAGTCGAGCCGCACCCGCCTCCGGCTTGCCCTCGACGCCGTGGCCGAACGCGGATACTCGATCGAACGGATGACCGCCGACCACGGGGCGATCATCGATGCGCTCGGCTCGCTGGACACCGTCTCCGACAGCCTGCGGGCCCGGGTCGACGACCTGCTGACCGAACTGTCGGTCATCGATTATCTCCCCGACGAACTGGACGCGTTCGCTGCCGCCGGCGCCGAGGTGCCCGTGGTCACCGTCGGCGCACCCGTCTTCGACGCCGCCGATCACGTCACCGCGGCGATCGTGACCTGCCCCAACACCGCGCTTCGCGCCGACGAACTACGCGAACTGGCCGAGGCCACCCGTGACGCGGCACGTGGGATTTCGGCGCATCTCCACTGAGTCTCACGACCCGATTCGGCCCGATCGTGATGTACACTACGTCTCTATTATTTATAACTAGAGAAGTTCCGTGGTCCATCCCCGCGCTCCTCCTGCCTCACGGCAGGTCCCGCGCGTCACCCCGATCGCCGAGGAGGCTCCATGTCGATCGACGACAGAACCCCCGACGTCATCTCCGACCCGGTCGATTGGGCTGCCCATTTCTGGGATCAGCAGGCCCTCGACGGCGATGAGAGGCGTTTCCTGACCCTGACGTCGCTGTTGCGTTACCAACGGATCGTCGCCGATGCGGTGGACGTGAAGCTGAAGGCACATGGCCTCAACATGACGGACTACCTCCTGCTCATGACACTTCTCCTGTCCGAGACCGGCACCCGCCTGATCTCCGCGCTCGCACGCAACCTCCTGGTCCACGCGACCACCGCGACCCTCGCCACCGACCGCCTCGAGTCCAGGGACCTGCTGGAGCGGAGCCCCCACCCGACCGACCGCCGCGCCACCTGCGTGACCATCACCGACAAGGGACGCGACGCCGCGCGCGCGGTCACCAGCGCTCTCACCGCCGACGAGTTCGGCATGCACGGCGGCACCGATCAAGACGTCGAACAGCTCCGCGCCGCTCTGACCGCGATGCGACAGTCCGTCGGCGACGCCTAGAACGAGCCTTCAGATGCCCCACCTGATCACCAGACCCTGCTGCAACGACGCATCGTGCGTGAGCGTGTGCCCGGTCAATTGCATCCACCCGAAGGATCTCCCCGGATCATCGTCGGCGACCGACTTCGTCGGCTGGTACAACGGACATCTCACGGCCTGACGACCGGCCGGCGGTGCCGGCCGGTCGAGGATCAGACCGGCTCGATGCGTTCGGTCCCACCGGAGCGCATCGAACGGAGCATCGCCATGTGCACCGCCGTGTTGGCGACCCCGTCGTCGAACGTCGCCGGCCCGGCCGCGGCAGGGTCGTCGCCACCGGACAGAATCCGCTGCCGCACAGCCTCGTACATCACGCGCGTCGGTTCGCGGAGCATCCCCGAGGCGCCGGAGAGGGCACGGGACAGCGTGTTGGTCGACACCAGATCGGTGATCGTGGGATCGGTGGTCGCAGCGGCGCGGGGTGCCGCAGCGGCCAGGACCCGCCGGCCCGAACCGTCATCGACGACGATCGACCCGTCCGGGTCGGTCCATACGCAGCCCTTTGTTCCGCTGATCCGCTGAACGCTCAGGCCGGAACCCGCGGTCCCCACGGAGCTGAGGATTGTCCCGACGGCCCCGGCACAGGTCACGAACTGCGCCGCGAACGTGTCCCCGACATCCCAGTTCCGTTCGGTCACCTGCTGCTCGAGAACCGTCACAGAGGCCAACTCCCCGAGCAGCCCGCGGATCTCGTCGATGAGGTGTTGCACCTCTGCGTTGAGCCAACCACCGAACGCGGCCCGCTCACCGAACCACCCCGGGACGGTGGCGCCGACCCCGGCGAGAGTGCTGCTCAACCGGGTGTGGGTGAACAGCTTCGGTGCACCGATCAGCCCCGATCCGACCGCCTCGCGCGTCGCGATCCGGTCGCCGAGGAAACGGAACTCATGGCCGACCACGCCGAGCACCCCGGCCGCACGCACGGCGTCACGCATCCGCTTCGCATCGTCGAGCGAGTGCGCAAAAGGCTTCTCGCACATCACGTGCCGTCCGGCTTCGGCCGCCCGGACCACGAGCGGGGCGTGAGTGTCCGGAGGGGTTGCCACCACGACCAGGTCCACAGCGGGGTCGTCGAGCACTTCGTCGAGGTCGACGGTGGCGCGGTGCACCCCGGCCGCTGCCGCCCGCTCGTCCGTACGTTCCCGATCACGGCCGACCAGCCAGCGGACGTCGATCCCGACGTCCCGCATCGCCGGCGCGTGAGTGAGAAGGCCCCAACCGGTGCCGACTATCGCCGCACCCACAGGTCTGTCATCGGATACCACTCGACCTCCGTCCACCACTCCGGGGCCTGACGCTCCGGATGTCCCGCACTGCCGCACTTAGTCTACGTGTGGATAGTCGCCCACTCGACCACATTCGGAGGTCGCCCCATCGACCGACTCCGATTCGGGCAGAACGGAACGAGAATCCGGTCGTTTCGCGACAATCGGCGGGAGCCGGATCGAACGACCGGCCGCAGACGACACGCGAGGAGACCGAACATGGCAAGGACGAAGACGCTCACCAGGTTGTCCGCGACAGCCCTGGCGCTGGCCGCCGCCGCGGGCCTCGGGCTCGCCGGCACGGGCGAGGCCGCGGCGTCCCGCGAGTTCCCGGTCTCCACCTGCATCGGACCCAGTCCGAACATCGTCGATCTCCCGTTCATGGTCCGACGCGCCATCGTCGGCACCTACGCCGGGAACGCCTACATCGCGGCCGACTTCCCGAGCTACTTCCCCGGTGGCTACCAGTCGTCGTTGCGCATGGACTGGCACAACCCGTCCGCCGGCAAGCACGGGACGAAGCTCAGCAACACCCAGGTCCGCCCGCCCTACCAGGGGGTCCACAACTTCGTCATCCCGGTGTCGCAGATCGGCAAGGGACGCGTCAACGTCACGTTCAGCGCGGTGAACCGCAACGCACTGTGGAGCGTGCCGTCGACCAGTTGCAGCGGGACCATCGTCATTCCCTGACGCCGTGGGTGCATCGCGGCATCCCCCACTACCAACCAAGCACTTGCTAGGTTACGCTCGTGGACATGAGTGATGCCGCCATCCCGCCCGCACTCGGACCCGATGACCTCGGCCCGGACACCACTCCGGTCGCCTATGAGGTCGGCGGTCCCGAAGGTGCCGTCGCGTACGTGACCCTGAATCGTCCCGAGTACCGCAACGCACAGAACTCGGTCATGACGTATTCGCTCGACGCCGCCTTCCGCAAGGCCGTCGAGGACACGGCCGTGAAGGTGATCGTCCTGCGTGCCAACGGCAAACACTTCTCGGCCGGGCACGACATCGGCACCCCCGAGCGCGACTTCGACACCTACTACGAGAACGCCGCCGTGCTCCACTGGGATCACACCGACAAGACCGGTGCCGATCAGCGTCTCGCCCGCGAGATGGAGGTGTACATGGGGATGTGCCGCCGCTGGCGCGACATCCCCAAGCCCCTCATCGCCCAGGTCCACGGGGCGTGCATAGCAGGTGGCCTGATGCTGGCCTGGATCTGTGATTTCATCGTCGCCTCCGACGACGCGTTCTTCTCCGATCCGGTTGCGCGCATGGGTATCCCGGGCGTCGAGTACTTCGCTCACGCCTACGCTCTCGGCACCCGCCGCGCGAAGGAGATCCTCTTCACCGGTGAGCGCTTCACCGCCACGCAGGCCGCCGACTGGGGCATGGTCAATCACGTGACGCCGCGGGATCAGCTCGAGGCCAAGGTGAACGAGATCGCCGAGAAGGCCGTCGCGATGCCGATGCAGGGCCTGTTCCTCAGCAAGAAGGCCGTCAACATCTGCGAGGACCAGATGGGACTGCGCAATTCGATGGACTCGGTCTTCGGCTGGCACCACTTCGCACACTCGGCCAATGCCGAGGCGTCGGGCGGTGACTCGCTCGGCGGGATGGACGCCAAGTCGATGAAGGCCGCGGGATCGACGGCGAACGCGGCGTCGGGATCGGGTAGCTGACATGGACCTTCTGTTCGACGACACGGCCCAGCAGTTCCGGTCCGAGGTCCGCGCCTGGCTGACCGAACACGTTCCGCGCGAACCGCTTCCGTCCATGGACACCGCGGAGGGGTTCGAAGCCCACCGCGAATGGGAACGCACGATGGCAGCCGACCGCATGTCGGTCGTCAGCTGGCCCGAGGAATTCGGCGGCCGCGACGCCCCCCTCCTCCACTGGGTGATCTTCGAGGAAGAGTACTACCGGTCGGGTGCGCCCGGCCGGGTCAGCCAGAACGGCATCTTCCTCCTCGCCCCGACGCTCTTCGAACACGCGAATCCCGCTCAGCTGGAACGCATCATGCCGCGCATGGCCCGCGCCGACGACATCTGGGGCCAGGCGTGGAGCGAACCGGAGGCGGGCAGCGACCTCGCTTCGCTCCGGTCGACGGCGGTGCGCACCGACGGCGGCTGGCTGCTGAACGGCCAGAAGACGTGGAGTTCCCGGTCGAGTTTCGCCGACCGCGCCTTCGGCCTGTTCCGCACCGACAAGGAGGCCCAGCGGCACAAGGGTCTCACCTACTTCATGTTCGACCTGCGTGCCGAGGGCGTCACGGTCCGACCGATCGCGCAGCTCGACGGCGAGGCCGGTTTCGCAGAACTGTTCCTGGAGAACGTCTTCGTGCCCGACGACCCGGCGAACCCAGGCGAGTCCGGCGTCATCGGCGAGGTGGACAACGGCTGGCGGGTGGCGATGAGCACCGCGGCCAACGAACGCGGACTCTCGTTGCGTGCTCCCGGTCGTTTCCTCGCCACCACCGACCGCCTCGTCGAACTGTGGCGGTCGAAGCGGGACGAGGTGCCCTCGACGGCCAACACCGACGCGCGGGTCGCCGACGCCTGGATCGGGGCGCGGGCCTACGAGCTGTCGACCTGGCACACCGTCAGCCGCCTGTCCGCCGGTGGACAACTCGGCATGGAGTCCTCGATCAACAAGGTCTTCTGGTCGCAGTGGGACATCGCCGCCCACGAGACCGCCCTCGACCTGCAGGGACCGGACGCCGAACTCGACGACGCCTGGATGGACGGTTACCTGTTCTCCCTGTCCGGCCCGATCTACGCCGGCACCAACGAGATCCAACGCAATGTCATCGCCGAGCGACTCCTCGGCCTTCCTCGTGGAGATCGCTGATACCCCATGGACTTCCAACTCTCCGACATCCACTCGGACCTCGCCGCCACCGTCGACGCCATGCTCGGCAAGGCGGACATGCCCGCCGCGGCGCGCGCCTGGGCGGCCGGTGACCGCAAGGCGGTCACCAAGGTCTACTCACAGCTCGCCGACGCCGGGATCAGCGGCCTGCTCATCGACGAAGCCCACGGCGGCAGCAGCGCCGGCGCCGTCGAGATGGTCGTCGCGGTGGAGCAGCTCGGACGCCATTGCGCACCCGGTCCTATCGTGGAAAGCGTTGCCGTCCTCCCGATCCTGCTGCGTGACGCGGACGTGACCGGACCGCTCAACGGTCTCGCCGAGGGCCGGCTGGCGACCTGCGCCATCGCCCCGCTGCAACCGCTCGCGCCCGACGTCGAGTCCGCCGACGTCTACGTCGTCTCCGACGGTGTCCTCTCGACGGCCACCGTGCTGAGCACCGAGCCGTCCGTGGACACCACCCGCACGCTGTCGCGGGTCGCACCGGACAAGACCCTGGCGTCGGGGGTCGACCCGTCGGACGCCGTCGACGCGGGGGCACTGGCCACCGCGGCCGAACTCCTCGGTCTCGGTCAGGCGATGCTCGGCCTCGCGAGCGAGTATGCACAGTCCCGCAAGCAGTTCGGCCGGCCGATCGGCTCCTTCCAGGCGGTGAAGCACCACCTGGCCGATGTCGCCATCGCCCTCGAGATGGCCCGTCCCCTGGTCCATGCCGCGGCACTGGGAATCGACGGTCAGGTACCCGAGGAAACGAATGTGTCGCGGGATGTGTCGGCGGCGAAGGTCGCGGCCGCCGACGCCGCCCACCTGTCGGCCCGGCGCTCCCTTCAGGTACTCGGGGCGATCGGTTACACCGCCGAACACGACATCTCCCTGTACATCACCAAGACGCGAGCACTCCTGTCCGCCTGGGGTTCGCCCGCCGTCCATCGTCGACGCATCCTGGAGACACTGTGACCGCCGCCCTGTCGATCTCGGCCGAGGAACGCGAAGCGCTGGCCGAAGCCGTCCGTGATCTGCTCCGTCGCCGGGGAGACTCCGGGGCGGTCCGGACCGCGATGGCCTCGGCCGAACGCATCGACGCCGGACTGTGGCAGACGCTGTGCACCGAGATCGGTGTGGCGGCGCTTCCCATACCGGAGGACGCCGGCGGTGCCGGGGCGTCGTGGATCGAACTGGCCGCCGTGCTGGAGGAACTCGGTGCGGCGCTCAGTCCGGTGCCCGCCTTCGGGTCGTCGGTGCTGGCGACCGGCGCGATCCTGTTGGCGCAGGACGACGACATCGCGTCACACCTCCTTCCCGCACTGGCCTCAGGTGAGCAGACGGCCGCGTTGTGCTGGGCCGGTGAACGCGGATGGAACACCCCGGGCGTGCACGCCGACGCCGGATTGCTGTCGGGCACCGCGCACTTCGTCGTCGATGCCGAATCCGCGGACACGCTCCTCGTGCTGGCGTCGGGACCGGGTGAGCACGTCACCCTCCATTCCGTCGCGGCTGATGCCGCCGGTGTCACGGTGTCGCCGTTGACTCTTCTCGATCCGACGCGCGCGTTGTCCTCGGTGCGGTTCGACGAGGTCGCGTCCACCGTGATCCCGACGCCGTCGGACCTGGCCGACAGTCTGCGGACGCTCGGTTGGGCGTTGCTCTCGGCCGAGCAGGTCGGCGGCGCCCAGCGCGCGCTCGACCTCACCGTCGAGTACACCAAGTCCCGCAAGCAGTTCGGACGCACCATCGGCTCGTTCCAGGCGCTCAAGCACCGCATGGCCGACATGTACGTGCTCGTCGAGACCGCACGCTCCATCTCACGCGCAGCGGTGGCCGCGGTCGCCGTCGAGGATCCTGACGCGGCGGAACTCGCACTCGCCGCTCACGTGTACTGCTCGGATGCCTACCGGCGTATTGCCGGCGAGGCCATCCAGTTGCACGGCGGCATCGGCATCACCTGGGAGCACGACATCCAGCTGTACTTCAAGCGCGCCCAGGCGTCGTCACAACTGCTGGGTGCGCCGCACACCGCGGTCGCCGAGGCGGCAGCGGGCCTTCGGTAACGGCTCTCAGTCGGGGTTGCGCACGCGCGACAGCAACCTCTCGATGGGGTCGGTGAGGACGAGCAACAGGAGCGGCCAGTTCCCGCTCTTCGGGTACACGAGCGCGATGGCCAATGCGATCGCGAGCGCCAGCAGGGTTCCCCAGCCACCCGACGACCTCGTCCAGCGATCGGTGGCCTCGTCGTCGACGAGCAGATCCCGATGGCGGTGCCCCCACTGCCCGATCCCGACGAGCGCGGCCACCGAGATCGCGAGTACGCCGATGTAGAGCACGGTCGCCCACTCCACCCGGCTGTCGTCGACCATCGCCGTGGCGAACGGCAGGACCACGATGGTGAGCAGCCAGACGAAGGTGAGGTTGACCAGAACCCGGTCGTAGGCGCGGAAGTACTCCATCGTCTGATGGTGTTGGCGCCAGAGGATCCAGATGACCACGAAGCTGACGAAGAAGCTCGTCAGCTCGAGGGAGTGATCCGACACCACCTCGCCGATCGAGGTCTCCTCCGGCAGGTCATTCGCGATGTCGACCAACGGGAGCACCAGCAGCGTCAGCGCGATTGCCACCACCGCGTCCGCGAACGCGATCAGCCGGCTCAGACCTTCTTCCGACTTCCGACTCTCCGGTGCGGCCATGGGTTGCACTGTAGATCGGGTCCGGTCTCCCGCGCGCGGCATTCGCCCGCGGGAACGGTCCGCTACTCGCCGAACGCCGCCTCGACCATCGCCTCGTCGAGCCCGTAGTCGGCGAGCTGGTAGCGGTGCTGCGGTTTCCGGGCCCCGGCTTTGCTCTCCTCGTCGAGTGCGGTCACCGCGACGCGGGCCGCGTCGGACATGGGGGTGTCGAGAGCCGCGTAGACGCGTTCGACGGTGCCCATCGGGTCCGAGCGGAGGTCGGCGAAGTCAATGTCGAGGAACTGTGCGGGATCGTATTTCGCACGGGCGCGGGAGAACTCACGCAGCCCCCGTGACCACAGTTCGAGCTGGTCGCGGCCGATCTGGTCGCCGATGAAGGTCGTCGACCAGCCGGGGGTGGCGTGCTCGGCGAGACTGCACATCGACGCGATGATGGTGCTGGGCGCGCGATGGGTCTGGATCACCAGCGCATCCGGGTAGGCGGCCATCAGTGCGTCGAGCGCGAACAGGTGGCTCGGGTTCTTGAGCACCCACCGCTTGCCCGGGTCGTTGAGGCCGATCAGCTGCAGGTTCTTGCGATGGCGCAGGTACGCCGGCGTCCAGTCCTGCTGGGCGAGCCAGCGCGAGTAGGTCGGGATGTGGGCGAGCGACTCGTAGGAGATCGAGGTGACGCTCTGCCGCAAGAGCTGCCAGCATTCCTCGACCTCGCCCGCGTCCATGTAGTGCAGGCCCATGAACTCCGGGTTCTCGACGTGGTGCTGCTCGAAACCGGCCTGGATCTGTTGGTACACGGGGTTGTCGGCCCACGTGTCGCGGGGAGGCCGCGGCTGCGGGAACTCCGCGAGCCACATCTCGAGCCCCTGGTGATCCGGGTCCGCGGCCAGGAGCCGGTGCAGGGCAGTCGTTCCCGTACGCGGGAGGCCGGTCACGAAGATCGGCCGGGTGATCTCGACGTCGGCGTGTTCCGGGTTCGCCTTCCACGACGCCTCGCTCAGCAGGCGTGCGACGAGCGCCCCCTTCAGGAAGAAGCGGAACATCTTGCTGCCCAGCTCGGTGAGGCCGGCCTCGGAACGGTAGGAGTCGAGCAGGATCCCCAGCGGCTCGAGGTAATCGGTGTCGCCGAAGTCCTCGAGACCGGTCGCACGGGTGGCCGACGCGTGCAGGTCTTCGATGGTCCCGACGTCGGTCCGCTGCGCACTAGTCATGGTATTCACCGCAATTCACGTCCAGGGTGTGCCCGGTGATCGCCCGCGCCATCGGCGAGGCGAGAAACACAACGGCATCGGCGATCTCGTCCGGCTCGGGCAGTCGTTTGAGATCGGATTTCGACGCGGTTTGCTCGTAGACCTGCTCGGGGGTGATCCCGTACTTCTTGGCAACCTCGCCGAAGTACCACTTGAGCTGGTCGTCCCAGATGTAGCCCGGCGCCACCGAATTGATGCGAACACCCCGCTCCCCCAGCTCCGACGCCAGCGTCTGCGACATGGCGAGCAGGGCCGACTTGGCGATCTTGTAGCTGCCGTACCGCGGTTCCGAGTGCCGGATGACCATCGAGTTGATGTTCACGATCGACCCGTCCGACTCGGCGAGCGCATCGGTGAACGACTTGATCACCCGCAGCGTCCCGACGACCGTCACCTCGATGCTGTTGGTGATCTGGTCGAAGTCCGTGCGGCCCAGCGGTTTCATCGACGGCAGGGCGAAAGCGTTGTTGACCAGGACGTCCGCCCGGCCGAACTCGGCGAGCGTGGTGGCCACCAGGTTGTCGACGGCGGTGTCGTCGGTGATGTCGGTGGGAACGACGAGGCTCGTGCCTCCCGCGGCATCGATCTCCGCGGCGACCTCTTTCAACCGTGATTCGGTACGTGCGGCGAGCACCACACGCGCACCCTCGGCCGCGGCGCGATGACAGATCGAACGCCCCAGCCCCGGACCCACACCCGAGACGACGACCACCTTGCCGTCGAGAAGGCCCGCTCCAGCACTCATCCCAGCATCCTCTCGGCAAATGCGCGTTGCCGTGCCGCGATCCGCTCGGACCATCCGGCCTGATCGATCTTGTTGTGTTCGAGGTGCGGCAGGTGCGCGGCCACCTCGTCGATGCCGACGACCGTCGCGCTCGGTCCGAGCTCCGGTCCGATCGGCGAGTCGCTGCGCTGCCAGCGGAACTGGAGGATGCCCTGCTGACGGCCGGTCGTCTCGATCCAGTTGGCGACACCGGGATCGCGGTGGGACACGACCATCCGGATCACGCCGTCCGGATCGACCTGCGCCTGTGCGGAATTGAGGCTCGTCTGGTGGTTGACGTAGTCGAGCGAGATGTACCACATACTGCCGAGCTGGAATCCCTGATAGGGCGCATCGGATTTCGGGATGGAGATCACCATCGCCTCGTCGGGACCCAACCGGTAGTGGCCCACCGACGAGAACTGAGTGCTCAACCCGCCCGGGGTCTGGCGGGGCGGCGTGAAGGTGTTGACCGGTTCGTCGAGGTAGAACCACTTGGGAAAATTGAACCAGGTGTTGATGCGAGCGGTCAGCATCTTTCCCGCGGTCGCGTACCGGCGTGCGACGCGGGCGAGATCGGCCTCTTCCGGCGCGGTCCCGACCGTGTCGACACGTTCGATCGTGATCGAGCCCTTGCGCTCGGTCCAGTCGGAATACACTTCGCGGACCGCCAGCATCGACGCCCCCTCACCGAGGGCGAAATAGTTGTCGGGCGGGTCGGGAATCACCGGACCGAAGGTCAGCTCGAACGTGCCGTCGTCGGCGATGGTCAGGCGACGGTCGTCGAAGGCGTCCTCCCCGCCGGGCACCGCGGACGGCGTGTAGTCGCCGCGCAGGACCTGGAAGCTGAGATCGGTTGTGGTACCCCGACGTCCGCGGACCAGATAGGTTCCGGTCGGCTCGACATCCGCGTGGTAATAGAGCGTGTCCGGGTTGTCCAAGCCCATCTTGGTCGACGGTCCGGTCGAGGTCACGAAGTTCGGATGCGACAGGGACCGGCCGCGGACCAGCTGGATGATCGCGGCGATGCTGCCCGCGAGGTAATCGTAGCCCTCGGCGAGATCCTGCTCCGTCTCCGCGAACTCCGCGGAGGCGATCAGTCTCTCGGCCTCGGCGATCGAATCGGTGAGGGGTTTCGTGATGTCCTTCGGTACTGCGATCTCTCGCGAGCTCATAGCCAGGTGTCTCCGCCCGTCCACGTGAGGAAGTTCTCGAGTTCGGCCTGAGCCGGTGTCACCCGCGGATGCTCTGTCGACAGGTAGCCGCCCCGGTAGAAGAGCAACGGCTTGTCCTGCAACACCTCTCCGAGCGTGAGCGCACGGCCGATGACGATGTGGTGATCGCCGCCGTCGGTCACCCGTTCGACGTCGCACTCGACCCAGGTCAGTCCATGCCGGATGACCGGCAGACCGGCCGGTGACGGGTCCCAGATGATGTTGGCGAACTTGTCGTCACCCGGGGCGCCGAAGGCCGCGCTCACGTCCTGCTGCCGGTTGGACAGCACGTTGACGCAGAACTTGCCGGTTCGTTCGATGACCTTCCAGCTCCGCGAGGTCTTCATCGGGCAGAACAGCACGAGTGGCGGGTCGAGGGACAGCGCAGCGAAGGACTGGCAGGCGAACCCGACCGGTTTGCCGTCGTCGTCGAGTGTCGTGATGACCGTGACACCGGTGCAGAACTGCCCCATCGCGGTACGGAACTGCCGGGAGTCGAACTCCGCCGACCCGTATGGCGTGTGGGCCATGTCAGTTCTTGAACCCGACGCTGAAGTCATGCCCCCAGAGACTGACCGCGGTGCTCTCGCGTGCGATCCACTCGTCGTCGTTGACCGTTCTTCCCTCGCAACCGAACTCGACGTCGAAACCGCCCGGCGTCTTCATGTAGAAGGAGAGCATCAGGTCGTTGACGTGCCGGCCGAGCGTCGCCGACATCGGCACCTTCTTGCGCAATGCGCGGTCGAGGCAGAGCCCCACGTCGTCGGAGTTCTCGACCTCCACCATCAGGTGGACGATGCCGGTGCTGTTGGGGATCGGCAGGAACGCCAAGGAGTGATGACGCGGGTTACAGCCGAGGAAGCGCAGCCACGGCACCTCGTCGCCCTCTTCGCGTCCGACGACCTGCGGGGGCAGGCGCATCGAGTCGCGGAGCTTGAATCCCAATACGTCTCGGTAGAACTCGAGAGCCGCCTTGTCGTCCTCACAGGTGAGGACGACGTGGCCGAGCCCCTGCTCCTCGGTGACGAAACGGTGGCCGTACGGGCTGACGATGCGACGGTGCTCGAGCGCGGCCCCGTGGAACACCTCGAGGGTGTTGCCGGCGGGATCGTCGAACACGATCATCTCGGCGACGCGACGATCGGCGATCTCCTCGTCCTTGCCTTCGCGGAAGACGACGTGCGCAGCGGCCAGTCGGTCGCGGACCTCCTGTAGCGCAGCGGCATTCGCGACCTCCCAACCTGCACAGGACAGGCGGTCGTGTTCGGCGGGCACGATGACCAGGCGCGCGGGGAAATCGTCCATCCGCAGGTAGAGCGCGCCCTCGGTGAGTCCCGAGCCCTCGATCATGCCGAGGACCTTGAGACCATAGGTGCGCCACGCCTCGACGTCGGTCGCCTCGATCCTCATGTATCCCAATGAACGGATCGGACTGTCACTCATCTTCACTCCTTTTGCTCCCTGAGGAGCGAGCTTGCGAGCGCTTCCCGCTCCCTGAGGAGCGAGCTTGCGAGCGTCTCGAAGGGTCACCTAGACCATCGTGTCGCCGATGGGAATCCCGAACTCGCCGTTGCCGTATGCGACGTAGGCGCGTTCCGGGTCATTGGCGGCGTGCACGCGGCCGGCGTGGGCGTCGCGCCAGAAGCGCTGGATCGGGGTCCCGTTCTCCAGCGCATGGGCGCCCGAGTTCTCGAAGAGACGGTCGATGGCGGAGATCGCCCGACCGGTGGCGCGCACCTGGTCGCGACGGGCCGACAGACGCAGTTCCATCGGGATCTCCTCACCGGCGAGGATCAGGTCGTATTCGGCCTGCAGGTTGCCCGACAGCTGTCGCCATGCGGCGTCGATGTCGCTGGCGGCCTCGGCGATCCGGACCTTGGCGAACGGATCGTCCTTGGCCTTCTCCCCGGCGTAGGCGGCGCGGACACGCTTGCCCTGATGTTCGACGTGAGCATGGTAGGCGCCGTAGGCCATACCGACGATCGGCGTCGCGATGGTACTCGGATGGATTGTGCCCCAGGGCATCTTGTATACCGGCGCGGTGTTCTGCTCGAGGCCCGGGCTCTGCCCCATCGACATCGTGCGCATGCTGAGCATGCGGTGGCGGGGCACGAAGACGTCCTTGACCTCGATGGTGTTGGACCCGGTGCCGCGCAGACCGACGACGTTCCACACGTCCTTGATCGTGTAGTCCTCGCGCGGGATCAGGAAGCTGACGAAGTCGACCGGCTTGCCGTTCTTGATGACCGGACCGCCGACGAACACCCAGTCGGCGGTGTCGCAGCCCGACGACCAGGCCCACGACCCGTTGACCTTGTAGCCGCCGTCGACGACCTCACCCATACCCATCGGCGCGTACGACGACGAGATGCGGACGTTGGTGTCCTTGCCCCAGACATCTTCCTGCGCCTGCTGGTCGAAGAGCGCCAGGTGCCAGTTGTGGATGCCGATGATGCCCGACACCCAACCCGTCGACCCGCATGCCGAGGCGATGCGTCGCACGGCCTCGTAGAAGGTCACCGGATCGACCTGGTATCCACCCCACTGCTCGGGCTGCATCAGCCTGAAGAAGCCGGCCGTCTCGAGGCTGGACACGGTCTCGTCGGGGATTCGACGCAGATCCTCGGTGGCCTGTGCACGCTGTTCGATCTCCGGGAGCAGTGCGTTGATCTTCTCCAGGACCTGCTCGGCGGCTTCGCTCCGTTGTGCTGGCATCTCGCCTGCTCCTACCTGTCTCTCCCTCGGCCGGACGCACCGGCCGCTTACTCTTCGAGTTTGAGATTAGAACACGTTCTCATTTCTGTCGAGCACCGGGACTTTATGCCCATGTGCAGCACCTATCGCCGATCTGGGGGACGATCCGTCCAAAGTTTTTGAAACGTGTTCTAGTATTGGGAGCAGAGGTTCGATGCGACACCAGTCACAGACAGGAGAGGGCATATGTCATCTGCACCCGACACCGAGGTGGGTATCCGGGAGATCGACACCGGCGCGCCGCCCACCCGGTTCGCCCGCGGGTGGCATTGTCTGGGCCTGAAGAGCGAGTACGACGACGGCAAACCCCACTCCGTCCAGGTCTTCGGCACCAAACTCGTCGTATGGGTCGACACCAAGGGCGAGCTGAACATCCTCGACGCATTCTGCCGTCACATGGGCGGTGACCTCTCGCAGGGCAAGCTGTCCGGCGACAACGTCGCGTGCCCGTTCCACGGTTGGCTGTGGAAGGGTAACGGCCGCTGCGCCGGCGTGCCGTATGCCAAGCGCAACCCCAAGCTGGCCAAGACCCGGTCGTGGCCGTCGATGGTCCGCAACGGTCAGGTCTTCGTCTACAACGACCCCGAGGGCAACCCGCCGCCGGACGAGGTCATCATCCCCGAGCTGGCCGAGTTCGGCTCCGAGGAGTGGACCGACTGGACGTGGAACCGGATCGTCATCGAGGGCTCCAACTGCCGCGAGATCATCGACAACGTCGTCGACATGGCGCACTTCTACTACGTGCATTTCGCTTTGCCGGACTATTTCAAGAATGTCTTCGAGGGCGAGATCGCCGCCCAGTACATGAATTCGCATGGGCGCCCTGATGTCACGCTCGGCACCAACTACGGCGACAGCCGACTCGAATCGATCGCCGCCTATTACGGACCGTCTTACATGCTGAACCCGATGGTCCAGTACTACGGCGGTTACGCCGTCGAGACGATTCTGACGAATTGCCATTATCCGATCGACGAGAACTCTTTCGTCCTGATGTACGGCGTGATGGCGAAGGTTCCCGAGGGACTCACCGCCGAGCAGGCGACGAAGATGGCGACCAAGATCAGCTCCGGCGTCGAGGTCGGCTTCCTGCAGGATGTGGAGATCTGGAAGAACAAGACCCGCATCGACAACCCGCTCCTCGTCGAGGAAGACGGCCCGGTGTATCAGCTCCGACGCTGGTACGAGCAGTTCTACGTCGACAAGGCCGACATCACCGATGAGATGACCGGCCGGTTCGAGTACGAGATCGACACCTCGAAGGCGCTCGAGAGCTGGAACGCCGAGATCCAGGAGAACCTCCGGCGTCAGGAAGCCGAGAAGGCCGAGTCCGACAAGGCAGGGAACGAGACATCGCCGGACGGCGCCGCGGACTCCTCGGAGAAGGCGCAGGTCTGACGATGACCCGGGCCGCAGCACGAGCACACTGGGCCAAGGCGCCTGATTTCGGCGACGATCCCGACCGGGCGGCCCGGGTCCATGCGGCAACACAGCGCGATCGCGAGCACTACCTGCAGGGCGGCATGCGCGAGATCGAATGCCGCGCCTGCCACGCGTGCGTGCTGGTCAAGAAAACCAGCTCGTTTCACACGAGCGTGCAGTGGAACGCCGACGCCCGGAGTCGATGCCTCGGCCTCGAACAGATGCGTGCCGGCGGCGACGACGGGAACGGACCTCTGCTCCCGGGTGCGATGATGCCGACCTGCGTCCGATTGTCGGCGAGTATCGATCACGGCGTCGCAGAGGGAATCATTCCCGCCGAATCGCCTACGACCGATCCCGACGGATATTGGTGACATGCCATTGTGAGCCTCGTGTGGAACATTGATTAACACCGACCCCACGCATCACAACGGTCACACCTTCATCACACGTCGAGAACTATCGGCGACACGCGGGCATCCGGTCGGCCAATCTGATCATCATGTCCGATTTGCGAACCCGCTGTACGCGGGTCACCTGTGCTGTTGCTCTTTCCGCCGCGTTGGCTGTCGCGGCACCGTTCGCCGGCTCGCCGTTCGCTGATGCCGGAAAGGCCGCGGCAGCGGGGTCCAGTTCCGGCTCCAGCGATTCGACGGGATCGGTGCCGATCTACCTCCCCGTGCCCACCCCCACCGGCTTGACCGCGCTCGCCGCGTCGATGACCCAGATCGGCAAGCCGTACCGCTGGGGTGGCACCGGACCGCACTCCTGGGACTGCTCCGGACTGGTGCAGTGGGCGTTCTACACCGCAGGCGTCAAACTGCCCCGGACCAGCCAGCAACAGGCGAGGGTCGGCAACGCGATCCCGTTCAACGCCCTTGCCCCCGGCGACATCATCATCTTCGGCCGCGACGCCGGACACGTCGGCATCTACGCCGGCGGCGGCCGCCTGTTCAACGCCTACACCACCGGCAAACCCATCGGCTTCACCAAGGTCAAGGACATGGGACCCATCAAGACGATTCGTCGTTTCGGCTGACCCGGTCGGCATCAGGCGACCGTCCGGGCCACACCGAGGTCACCACCGCGAACCCCACGACGACGAACAAGAGCACCGCGACCACCACGGTGCCGATCAGTCCGTAACCGGGCTGCATCGTCGGGAGTTCGAGGTCGAGGGCCTCGGTGACCCGGTCGGAGAACAGGTGCGCGGCCGGATCACCCAACGTCCGGATCCCGACGGCCGCGGCGATGACCGAGGCCAGGCCGATCACACCGATCGCCGCCGGACGGAGACGTGCGCGCCACCACCCCAACGCGGCGACCACTGCGATGACCGCACCGAGGACGACCACGCTCAGACCGGGCCGGTCGGTGTCGTCCTCGAAGAAGAAGGCCACGTCCTCATCGCTCGCCCCCGGGACGGTCACCCGTCCGAGCCCGGTGATGGACGGTTGCACGCCCTCGTCGGTGCTTCCCCACTCCACCTGTGCGAACAGCACCAGGAGGAGTCCACCGACGAGGGCGGCAGGCCACACCAGAACGCGAAGTCTGGCGACGATGCCCGATTCTGTCGTCATGCCACCCAGGTTGCCATCTCCCCCGACCCGGCGATCGAGTAGGCGAGGGACCTCGATACGCGGCCGGCAGAGGAGCGCCACCCCCGCTGATTGAGCCGGCACCGAGCGACCTCGATACGCGGCGTCCTCGCTGCGCTCGGTCGGCGCTACTCGGCCGGCAGAGGAGCGCCACCCCCGCTGATTGAGTAGGCGAGGAGGTGCGACGAGCCGTTCCCCCGCTGATTGAGCCGGCACCGAGCGCAGCGAGGAGCCGTGTCGAAATCACGCCCCGGTATCGATCTCCCGTCAGCGCCCGAACCCGCTGTCGCAGCGATGAGTTTGCGCGACGCTGAGAGTCTCCACCTCAGTCGTTCAACAACACTCCGCATGACAAACGAAGGGACACGAGAACATGGCCGAGTACGCAGCCCCGTCCGGGGCGCCGATCTGGTTCGACCTCATGAGCAGCGACACCGAGAAGGCCGAACAGTTCTACGGTGAGATCTTCGGGTGGGAGACCGAGGAACCCACCGAGGAGTTCGGCGGATATCGGAACTTCACCAAGAACGGGAAGCCGGTCGCCGGATTGAGTCCTGCGATGGAGGAGGCCGGACCGCCGAACATCTGGTCGGTGTACCTGCACACCGAGGACGCGAACGCCACCGCGAACGCCGTCGAACAGGCCGGCGGCAGCATCATGGTCCCACCGATGCCGGTCGGCGAGGAGGGCACGATGATGGTGGCGACCGATTCCGCCGGAGCGGTCATCGGCTTCTGGCAACCGAAGCAGCACAAGGGATATTCCGAGTTCGGTGATCACGGCACCCCCTACTGGTTCGAGTGCCAGTCCAAGGATTACGCCAAGTCGCTCGACTTCTATCGCACCGTGCTCGGGGCGCGGATCGAGGAGGTCGGCACCGGCGGCGACCCCGACGCCGTGGGCCCCGACCATTACGGGCAGATCTTCTACGGCGAGGAGTCCTACGCGGGGATCATGGACGCCTCCACGCTCTTTCCCGACGAGGTGCCGTCGTTCTGGCAGATCTACATCACCGTCGACGACGTGGCGGCGACGGTCAAGCAGGTCGAATCCCTCGGCGGTGAGATCCTGATGCCCGGTGAGGACACTCCGTACGGGACGCTCGCGGCCATCAAGGACCCACTGGGCGCGCTGATCTGCTTGGGACACCCGCCGGCCGGGATGTGACACGGCGCGATCGGTAGAGGTGATGCGCGTCTGTGCGTGTGTTCTCTACCGATCGCCCGGCGGGTATTCGTCGGAGTCGTCGGGGCCGACATCGGTGGCTTGTTCCACGACGTCCGCGACGTTGGCTTCCAGGGCGATGTCCGGCCCTTCGGACTCGGACTCGGAGTCGGCGGGAGCCTCCTCGTCGGCGGGCTCGGCCGGCATCGTCTGCTCGACGACGTCGGCGTCGTTCGCTTCTCCTTCGGTCCACGGTTGTACGGCTGCCATGGGGACTCCTTCCGGTAGCTGGGTGCTCGGCACAGGTGTGTCCGGGCGCGACCTTCCGGTGGTGCGTCTCCGATGATCCTGTCGTACCCGGCAGGCGTCAACCGTCCTCGCAACGTCAACCCGCCTCGCAACGTCAACCCGCCTCGCAACGTCAACCCGCCTCGCAACACAGCGCCCGGATCGCGGGACTATGCCGGCAGGCGGAGGAGTTCGCCGGAGACGACGCCTCGGGCGGTCCGGGCGGCGACGACGAACCAGGCGGCCACCAGCACCGAGAACCCGGCGATCGCCGCGATCTCGAACACCGTCCAGCCCAGGGTGAGCAGCAGCGCGGAAGAGCCGGTCACGTAGGTACCCACCGGGAAGGTGAACGACCACCAGGTCATCGCGAACGGCATCCCCGCGCGCGCCGTGCGGACGGTGATCCGGGTGGCGACACCGATCCACGCCGTTGCCGCCACCCAGACGGCCAGACCGTAAGCGACCGCGAACTCGTGCATGGCACCCGCGACCGGTGCGGGCACTGCGTGCTGCGCCGCGTGCGCGAGCAGGCAGGCCGCCGTGACCGACTGCCCGAGCGGGCCCAGCACGATCCACCAGGTCGGCACCATGTGTGCGGCGCCGTGGTCCCCGGTGCGGAACCGCCGGAGGAGCGTGACCAGGATGGGCGTGGCGGCGAGCACCGCCAGACCGAACATCGCGCATCCGACGCCGAGTACCAGGTCCCGCGTCCACCCGGGGTCGAGCTGACCCGACAGGATCGCCGCGGCCGACGCCGACACCATCGGCGGCACGACCGGCATCAACCAGCCGCCGAAGGCGTCGTCGACGCCGGCGCGACCGAGGATCAGGTGGCGATACGGGATGACCAGCGCGGTGACCACGCCGCCGGCCGTGCCGACGATCCAGCACACGACGTCGACGCCGAGGGCGAGGTCCCGGCCGACGATCCCGGCGCCCACCACGAGGGTGCTGGTCCCCACGGTCATGATCGCCATCGGCACCGCTCCGTAGAAATGCGCGACGATGTGGTGCTCGTGGTGGCCGCGAGCGATGTCCGGGTCGGCTCTCCAGTGGCCGATCGTGGCCGCGACCACGCTTCCGAAGACGATGCCGGCCAGCAGCCAGAACCCGACGGCCACGGCACTCAGACCGGCCGGCTGCCACGGGAGACCGTGCGCGGCGATCGCGATGACCCCCGTACCCATCACGGCCGCGAACCAGTTGGGCGGGAACCAGGTGGTCCGGACGGGTGCGCCGGTCGCCGACGCGGTCATCGTGATCATGTCCACCACGATCCCGGCGATGCCCGACGGCCGGTAGCACCCGAATCGTTGACAGGGTACAAACCTGGCTTGTAGCCGGGGTACCACGAACGGTTGTACCCTCGGGCGATGGTGCTCAGTCCCCGGATGCCCGACCTCGCATCGCTGGAGACCCTGCAGAGGGTCGTCGGCACCGGCAGCCTCAATGCCGCGGCGTCGGAGCTCGGTATCACCCAGCAGGCGGTGTCGGCACGCATCCGTGCGTTGGAGACCCAGCTCGGCGTCGGACTACTGACTCGAACGCCGCGCGGATCGGTACCGACTCAGGCCGGGCGGCTCGTCGCCGAGTGGGCGGACCGATTGCTCACACTGGCAGGCGAATTCGATGCCGGGCTCTCCGCGCTGCGCCTGGAACGACGCGATCAGCTGCGGCTGGCCGCGAGTCTCACCGTCGCCGAGCATCTCCTTCCGCGATGGCTCGTGTCGTTCGCGGCCCAGCACGACCCCGCACCCAAGGTGTCGTTCACCGCAGCCAACTCCGACCAGGTCTGCACGCTGGTGCGCGACGGCGAGGTCGAACTCGGGTTCGTCGAAGGACCCCGCGTGGCACCGGGGCTCAGAAGCCGGACGATCGCCCGTGACGAGCTGGTCGTCGTCGTGCCGCCCGGTCATCCGTGGACACGCGTCCGCCGTCGCATCGTGGCCGCCGACCTCACCCACACCGCGCTGGTGACGCGCGAAGAGGGTTCGGGCACACGCGAGTTCTTCGAACGCGCGCTGACGCGAGCGCTGGGACCCTCGCGCGAGGTCACCGCACCGGTGCTGGAATTGTCGACGACAGCATCTGTTCGCGCGGCGGTCATCGCGGGTGCCGGCCCGGCGGTCCTCAGCAATCTGTCGGTCGCCGACGACCTCGACCGCCGGCTGATCCGCATCCCGGTCGACGATCTCCACCTCGAGCGTCCGTTGCGCGCGGTGTGGTTGTCGGGTCCACAGCCCACCGCCGGCGCCGCGCGCGACTTCCTGTCACACATCGGGCGTTCCTGAGCGCTCAGGGCACGTTGCGGTCCCCGACGTCGGTCCCGTGCACCCCGTGGTTGAGAAGTCGGTGCGCGTCCGGCGTCCCGTCGAGAGCACGACTCGTTCGACGTGCGACCTTCCAGCACGCACCGGTGCGCACGAACTTCCAGTGGTGCGCGGTCGCGCGGACGACGCGAAAACCCTTGTCACCGGCGATGACCAGGAGTGAGTGACTCGCGGCGATCGCCTCGTCGCCTTCGACGTTCACGTGGACCGCGCCCTGGAGGTGCGTGCATCCACGGGCGATGAGTCCCTGATGGGCATCGGAACGGACCATCGCGACGATGTCGTCGCGGCCGTGCATGAAGAGGCCGTCGACGTCGTAGATGCCGTCCGGTGTCCACAGTGCGGCCACCGCGTCGGCGTCCCCGCTGTCGACGAGTGGCCCATAGGCGGTGACGAGTCGCGTTATCTCCCGTTCGTCGGCGAGGAGCCGGACGGTGTCCTCGAGCCGCATCAGTCGCTGTTCGGCCGTCACTGTGATCATCCCTCCCGTCCGGCCAGCTGAGCGAGACATCGCAGTTGGCTGACGTAGTGGTCGGCCGACGACGCCCGGATCGTCACGCCGACGATCGTCGCCCCGGCCGCGCGGGTCTTCTCCAGTTCGGCGGCGGTGCCGTCGGCGTCCTCCGGATCGAGCGGCCCGGCACCGAGAACGATCTCGAAGCGGTCCGGCACCTCGACCGATCCGAGCATCTCCCGGAGCCGGGATCGACTCAGCCCGAACGGAACCCAACCGTCGCCCAGATCGATTGCCCGGCGGAGCGACCGCTGCGTTCGCCCGCCCACCCAGATCGGCAGACGCTCTTGCACCGCACACGGTTCGACGATCAGTCCTCCGAACCGGTAATAGGTGCCCTCATACTCCGGCTCGGATGCCGACAGCGACGCCCGGAGAGCGCGTAACGCGTCGTCGGCGCGATCTCCGCGGCCGTCGAACTCGACGCCGAGCAGCTCGAACTCCTCACGCAGCGAACCGACTCCGACACCGAGAGTGACGCGGCCACCACTGACGGCGTCCAGGGTTCCGTACCGTTTGGCGATGGCCAGGGGATGATGGTAGCCGAGGACCAGCACCTGGGTGAGGAATCGAATGTTCCGGGTTCGGCCGGCGAGAAACCCGAAGGTGGACAACGGGTCCCAGTAGGTTCCACCACGCTGCGCGGCGATCTCGGCGGGCACGGCCACGTGTTCGCTGCAGCTCAGGTACTCGAACCCAGTTCGTCCGCGGCGGCAGCGATCTCGGCGAGTTCGGCGATCCCCGCCGTCGCCTCCCATTCCCCGGCGACACCGGGCAGACGCGTGACGATCGGGCTGGTGATGCCGAGGCGCACTCTCAGCTCCGCGTCGGCGCCGCGGAGGCGGCTGCCTTCTGCGGGAACAGTTTCAGCATCGCCTCGTGCTGGGCCAGGATCAGGCTGCGCCGGTCGGGACCGTTGATCTTCTCCACTCGACGCGCGTTGCCGCCGGCCACCCACACCGGGCCGTCGGCGAGATGTTCGAGTCCTTCGCGCGCGACGTCCTCGGGCTCGCTCGCCTTCAGCGGCCCACCGAGATTCATCCCGGCCCGCTCCATGGCCGGCGTGCGCGTCACGCCGAGCACGAGCTCGAGAACGTCGACGCCGTGGTCACGCAGCTCGAGCCAGAGCGACTCGGCGAACACGCGCCCGAAGGCCTTCACGGCACCGTAGATCGAGAGATGCTTGCCGCCGAGGTAGCCGCTCATGGAACCGACGAGCAACAACCCGCCGCTCCCCCTCGCCCGCAACCGCGCACCGAAGTGGTGCACGAGCGCCAGCTGGGCGGTGATGTTGAGATCGATGACGGTCTGGAACTTCTCGAGGTCGCCCTCGACGAAGTCGTTGCCATATGTGTTCGCACCGGCGTTGTAGATGAACAGGCCGACATCGAGATCGTCGGTGACCGAGATGATCTCGTCGATGACCGACGGATCGGTGAGATCGGCCGACAGGGTCAGCGCCTGCACACCGCGGGCCCGGACCTCCTCAGCCGTCTCCTCCAGGGGTCCGGGCTTGCGCGCGACCAGTACGACGTTGATCCCGGCGTCGGCGAGCTGGTGGGCGAACGACGCACCCACGCCCTCGGATCCGCCGGCGATCACCGCCCACGGGCCGTACCGCTTCGGGTCGAAGCCGGAACCTTCGGCGTTCTCAGACACCGGCATTGGCGTCTTGCTTCTTCTTCAGCTCGAGCGCGATGTCGATGAGCTGATCCTCCTGGCCGCCGACGAGTTTGCGCGCGCCGGCCTCGAGCAGGATCTCTGCCGCCGAGACGCCGTAGCGTTCGGCATGGCCCTCGGCATGCTTGAGGAACGAGCTGTAGCAGCCGGCGTATCCCATCATCATCGCCGGGCGGTCCACCAGGCACTCCGACGGCATCGCCGGGCGAACCACGTCCTGCGCGGCGTCGGCGATCTTCATGAAGTCGACGCCGGTGGTGATCCCGAGCTTGTCGCACACCCCGACGAAGGCCTCGGTGGGCGTGTTGCCCGCGCCGGCTCCGAAGCGTCGGATCGACCCGTCGATCTGCTGGGCGCCGGCACGAATCGCGTTGACCGAGTTGGCGACCGCGATGTCGAGGTTCTCGTGACCGTGGAACCCGACCTGGGCGTCGTCGCCGAGTTCGGCGACCAGTGCCTCCACCCGCACGGTGACGTCCTCGAGCACGAGCGCACCCGCGGAGTCCACGACGTAGACGCACTGGCATCCGGCGTCGGCCATGATGCGAGCCTGCTTGGCGATGACCTCCGGCGGCTGGCTGTGGCTCATCATCAGGAAGCCGACGGTCTCGAGTCCGAGATCGCGTGCGAGACCGAAGTGCTGGATGGAGACGTCGGCCTCGGTGCAGTGGGTGGCGATGCGGCAGATCTGGCCGCCGTTGTCCTGCGCGGCCCGGATGTCGTCCTTCGTGCCCAGGCCGGGCAGCATCAGGAAGGCGATCTTGGCGCGCTTCGCGGTCTCCGCGGCCGCCTTGATCAGCTGTTGCTCCGGGGTCTTGGAGAACCCGTAGTTGAACGACGAGCCGCCGAGTCCGTCACCGTGGGTCACCTCGATGACCGGCACACCGGCCTCGTCGAGCGCACCGACGATCGCGCGCACCTCCTCCTCGGTGAACTGGTGACGCTTGTGATGACTGCCGTCGCGCAGCGAGGAGTCCGTGATGCGGATGTCGAGGGTGTCGGAGTACTTGCGCGCGTTGGCCATCAGCTTCGGGTCGCGCGGGGTGGTGACCACGTTGGTGCTCATGCGGGGACTCCCAACTTCTTCTTTGCGAGTTCTTCGCCGACCTTGGTCGCGGCGGCGGTCATGATGTCCAGGTTTCCGGCGTAGGGCGGCAGGAAGTCGCCCGCCCCCTCGACCTCCACGAAGATCGACACGCGCGCGAAGCCGCCGTTCAGGACGCTCGGCGGGTCGAACTGTGGGTCCTGCAGCAGGCGATAGCCGGGCACGTAGGCCTGGATCTCCTTCTCCCGACGGTGGATCGACTCCGCGATCGCATCGGTGTCGGCATCCTCGGGGATGGCGCAGAAGATGGTGTCGCGCATGATCATCGGCGGATCGGCCGGGTTCAGGATGATGATCGCCTTGCCACGCTTCGCTCCGCCGATCGTCTCGACACCGGCCGACGTGGTGGCGGTGAACTCGTCGATGTTGGCGCGCGTGCCCGGACCGGCCGAGACCGAGGCCACGGATGCCACGATCTCCGCATAGGGCACCGGCACGACCGACGAGACGGCGTGCACCATCGGGATCGTCGCCTGCCCGCCGCAGGTGATCATGTTGGTGTTCGGGGCGTCGAGGTGTTCGCGCAGGTTTGCCGGCGGGACCACGGCCGGCCCGACGGCCGCCGGGGTGAGGTCGACCGCGGTGATGCCGGCCGCCTCGTACTTGGGTGCGTACTCACGGTGCACGTACGCCGACGTGGCCTCGAAGATCAGGTCGGGCTTGTCCTGCGATCCGAGGAGTTCGTCCGCGCCGCCGCTCATCGTGATGAGCCCGTGGTCGGCGGCACGTTTCATGCCCTCCGACTCGGGGTCGATGCCGACCATCCAACGGGGTTCGATGACCTCCGAACGCTCCAGCTTGTACATCAGATCGGTGCCGATGTTGCCCGATCCGATGATCGCCGCGGTCAGTTTCGCCGCCACGTGGACCCTCCTCTTGTTGGTGAAGTCTGTTGTATGTCAGGTGAAGTCGAGGGTGACCGAGCCGAGACCGGCGAACTCGGCCACGAAGTGATCACCCGAGGAGATGTCGATCGCCCGCGTCGCCGTGCCGGGCAGGATCACGTCCCCCTTGCGGAGCCGGACACCGAAGCTGTCGACCTTGCGTGCCAGCCACGACACCGCGTTGAGCGGATGTCCCAGCACCGCAGATGAATTGCCCTTCGCCACGATCTCCCCGTTACGATGCAGGACCGCATCGATGTCCCCGGTGTCGATCTCGCTGATCGGGACTCGCTGTTGCCCGAGAATCCAGCCGCACGACGAGGCGTTGTCGGCGATGGTGTCGCACAGCGTGATCTTCCAGTCCTTGATCCGGGAGTCGATGAGCTCGATCGAGGGCACCACCCACTCGACCGCGGCGATGACGTCCTCGTTGGTGCATCCCTCGCCGGGGAGGTCCTCGCCCAGGATGAATCCGACCTCCACCTCGACCCGCGGGAAGCACAGCTTCTTCGCGTCGATGGGAGTCTCCTCGAAGTACTGCATCTCGTCGAGGAGGTGGCCGTAATCGGGCTCGTCGACGCCCATCATCTTCTGCATCGCCTCTGATGCGAGGCCGACCTTGTGCCCGGCGACCTTCGCGCCGGCGTCGAGACGCTTGCGGATGTTGATCAGCTGGATCTCGTAGGCATCGACCACGTCGAGGTCCGGATGGGAGTCCGTGGGACGGTCGATGGCCGTCGCGGAGGCCTCCGACTCCCAGAGCTCAGCAGCGATCTGTTCGCGAACCTGCTGGTCAACCGCCATTGTGCCCTCACCTTCCCAATGTGAACGTGTTCTAGTTTAGAACATGTTCCACTCGCGCAGGAGTCCCGTGCGCAATTCGCGTGGCACCTACGCGAGCGCCCCGCGGACGACTACCGTTCTCCCCATGAGTCCCGACGCCCCGAATCCCGAGAGCCCCACCGCCGACGCCGCCGTGCTCACCTCGTTCGACGGCGGCATCGGCCGGTTGACGCTCGACAACCCGCGCCGCAAGAATGCGATCACCCTCGAGATGGCCGCGGCGATCGAGCGGTTCTGCGATCGGGTGGTCGACGACGAGACAATCGGCGCGGTGGTCGTCGACGCCACGGGTTCCTATTTCTGCAGCGGCGCGGACACCCGAATCCTCGCGGGCGCCTCGGCCGATCCGGCGGCGCCGGAGTCGGTGAAGCAGTTGTCGGCCGTGTACGCCGCCTTCGTTCGTGTCGGTTCCCTTCCGGTCCCCACCGTTGGGGTCGTCGTGGGAGGTGCCGTCGGTGCGGGCCTCAACCTGGCCTTGGCGGTCGACCTGCTCGTCACCACCCCCGACGCGGTTTTGGACAGCGGATTCCTTGCCCGCGGCATCCATCCCGGCGGCGGTCACCTGACCTTGCTCAACCGCGCGGTGGGACGCGCCGACACGATCGCGCTCGCAGCCTGCGGTCAAGCGCTCACCGGCCACGAAGCCGTCGCTCGAGGACTCGCCTACGCCGCGGCCCCGGTCGAGGAGATCCCCGCGATCGTGGACGGCCTCATCGGTCCCGCGGCCCGCGACCCGGAACTGACCCGCAAGGTCATGTCGAGCGTGCGACTGGAGCTGGGTCCGCCCGCGGTGACCTGGGATTCGGCGATCGAGATCGAACGCGGCACCCAGATGTGGTCGATGGCGCGCAAAGGCCAGAACTGGTCGTCGCGGGGGCCCGGCCGGTCGTGACCGACGCTCAGCTATCCCCATTGCGCGCCGAGGTCCGCGAGTTCCTGCGCGCCGAGATCGATTCGGGTGCATTCACTCCCGACGTCGACAGCTGGATGACGGGTTTCGACCCCGCCTTCAGCCGCCGGCTCGGCGAACGCGGCTGGTTGGGTATGACGATGCCGACCGAGTACGGCGGCCGGGGACGCACTCCCGTCGAGCGGTTCGTCGTCACCGAGGAGATGCTGGCGCACGGCGCCCCGGTCGCCGCGCACTGGATCGCCGACCGGCAGATGGCGCCCGGCATCCTGGCCAACGGGACCGAGGAGCAACGACGCCGCTACATCCCGGGGATCTCGGCGGGCACCGTCTACTTCGCGATCGGCATGAGCGAACCCGATGCGGGTTCCGACCTCGCCGGCGTCCGGACACGAGCCACCGACAACGGTGATTCGTGGACGATCAGCGGCACCAAGGTGTGGACCACCGGTGCCCACATGGCCCACGCGATGGTTCTGCTCGCCCGCACGGACGGCACGCCCGACGACCGGCAGCAGGGACTGTCGCAGCTCGTCGTCGACCTGCCCCATCCGGACATCGAGGTCCGGCCGATCCGGAGCATCGACGGGCAGGCACACTTCAACGAAGTGGTCTTCCACGATGCGGTCGTGGATTCGTCGGCACTGCTCGGCCGTCGCGGACGCGGCTGGCAGCAGGTGATGAGCGAATTGGCCTTCGAGCGATCCGGACCGGAGCGCTACCTCAGCACACTGCCGCTGCTGCGCGCGTGGAGCGATCATCTGCGAGACCACGGAGCCACCCCGAACCAGCGGGTGACGCTGGGCCGGCTGACGGCGGAGGCGTGGGCATTGCGCCAGATGTCGCGGCAGGTGGCGCGCGAGCTGTCGGACGGAGGGAAACCGGATGTACTCGCCGCCATGGTCAAGGATCTCGGCTCGACGTTCGAGGGCGATCTGGTGACGGCCATCCGCGACGCCTCCGGCATCGTGCCGCGCCGCGAAGGCGGCACACACCTCGAACGACTTCTGGCCCAATCCGTTCTGCACACACCGGCGTTCACGCTTCGCGGCGGGACCAACGAGATCCTGCGCGGGATCGTCGCGCGCGGATTGGGGATTCGGTGACCGACCTCGCCGACGACCTCAAGGCGACCATCGCCGCGATGCTCCTCCGCATCCCGGCCGACACACAAACACCGGTCGCCGCACCCGACGCGGCCGTGTGGGCCGCCGTCGTCGAGGCCGGGTTCACCGGCGTCGACGTCCCGGAGGACGCGGGCGGGCACGGTGGTGAGCTCGGTGATGCACTGGCTGTCCTGGAGACCCTCACCGAAGCCGGGGCGGTGACTCCCTATCTCGAACACGCGCTGCTCGCGTCGTGGCTGGCCGGCGGCGTCGGACATCCACTCGGCGACTCGACGGCGACGGTCGCAGTGATCGACGACGCCGACGTCCGCGCCGACGGGGATCGAATCCTGGTGTCGGGCAAGGCAACCGGAGTGACACTTACCGACGGCAGCGATGTGATCGTGGCCCTCGCGGCCGGACCCGACGGCCCGCTGGTCGCCGTCATCGCCCGCGACGCCGCCGGCGTCGAGATCGAACCCGGAACCGACCTCCAGGGAGTGTCGTACGGCGACATCGTCTTTCGCGATGCCGCGGCGACGTTCTCCGCGCCCTCCCCCGTCGGCGTCGAGGACCTGCGCCGGCGCGGTGCGCTCGCCTACACCGTCGCCCTGGCCGCGGCCGCCCGCGCGGTCCGCGAGCACACGGTCCGATACGCCTCCGAGCGCACCCAGTTCGGGCGTCCCCTGGCGAAATTCCAGGCCATCCAGCAGCGGCTGGCCGAGATGGCCGCGCAGACCACACTCATGGAGACCGCTGCGCGAGCCGCGGTGGAGTCCACGTCGGGAGACCCGGCGCGGGTCCACACTGCCGTCGCGGCGGCGAAGGTCGTGACCTCGCGGTACGCCACCGAGGTGGCGTCCGCCGGATACCAGATCCACGGCGCGATCGGCTTCACCTCGGAGCACAGCCTGGGGCGGTTCACCACCGGACTGTGGACCTGGTCGGACCGATATGGCACCGGTCAGGACTGGGCGGAGTCCCTCGCGCGCGAGATCCTCGACGACGGTGCGGATCCGTGGGACGTGATCGCCGGTCACACACTGCACCCGCCCACCCCTGGCGCCCCATTTCTGTAACGTGTTCTAATTCAGGTAGAACACGTTCCAGCTGCGCGCACGAAGGGGACCCCATGGCCGGCTCGACCGATCCACAACAGACCAGCACCGAACCCGAGATCTACGACGTGGTCGTCGTCGGCGCAGGTGGTGCAGGTCTGGCCGCCGCGATCACCGCGGCCCGCAAGGGCCTGAACACCGTCCTGATCGAGAAGTCGCCCTACTGGGGCGGTTCGACCTCGCGGTCCGGCGGCGGCGTGTGGATCCCGAACAACTCGGTGCTGCGGCGCGACGGCGTCAGCGATACGCCGGAGAAGGCGCGCGAGTACGTGCACGCGATCATCGGCGAGCACGCACCGGCGGACCGCATCGACGCCTACATCGATCGCGGACCCGAAGCCCTCGACTTTCTCCTCGAGCACGCACCCCTCGACCTCGAGTGGGTGAAGAACTACTCGGACTACTACCCCGAGGCACCGGGTGGACGTCTCGGCGGCCGGTCGATCGAACCGCGGCCGTTCGACGCGCGCCGGCTCGGCGATGACCTGAAGACGCTGCATCCGCAGTACACCAAGGCGCCGCTGAACATGGTCGTTCTGCAGTCCGACTACCGCTGGCTCAACACCGGCCTGCGTCACTGGCGTGGGCCGCTGCGCATGGCCAAGGTCGGCAGCCGGTTCTTCTGGGCGCGCAGCCGCGGCAAGAAGCTCATCGCGATGGGTGCGGCGCTGGCCGCCGAACTCCTCATCGGCGTGCGCGAGGCCGGGGTCCCGCTGCGCCTGAACACCGGCCTCGCGGACCTCATCACGGAGGACGGCCGGGTGGTCGGTGTGATCGCCGAATCCGAGGGCAAGCGGTTCGAGATCCGCGCACGTCACGGCGTGATCCTCGCCTGCGGCGGCTTCGAGCACAACGAGGAGATGCGCAAGAAGTACCAGCGGGAGCCGATCGGCTCCGAATGGACCACCGGCGCACCGAGCAACACCGGCGACGGCATCAACGCCGGACTCAAGATCGGTGCCGCGGTCTCCCTGATGGACGACGCCTGGTGGGGTCCGACGATCCCGCTGCCCCGCGGCCCGTGGTTCGCGTTGTCGGAGCGGTCGGTGCCCGGCACCTTCATCGTGAACACGCGCGGCAAGCGCTACATGAACGAGTCGCTGCCGTATGTCGAAGCGGTGCACCGGATGTACGGCGGCGAGTTCGGTCACGGCGAGGGTCCGGGCGAGAACGTGCCGTCGTGGCTGATCTTCGATCAGCGTTGCCGTAACCGCTACCTCTTCGCCGGGATCAATGCGCGCCAGCCGCTGCCGAAAAAGTGGTTCGAGTCGGGTGTCGTGGTGAAGGCCGACAGCATCGCGTCCCTCGCGGAGAAGATCGGCGTCCCCGCCGAGTCCCTCGTCGAGACGACCGAACGCTTCAACGGTTTCGCCCGCGCCGGTGTGGACGAGGACTTCGGCCGTGGCGCAAGCGGTTACGACCACTACTACGGCGACATCACCAACAAACCCAACCCGAGCCTCGGCGAGGTCAGCAAGGGCCCGTTCTACGCGGTGAAGATGGTCCCCGGCGACCTCGGCACCAAGGGCGGCATCAACGCCGACGCCTCGGGCCGCGCACTCCGCGCCGACGGTTCGGTCATCGACGGCCTGTACGCCGCCGGCAACACGAGCGCACCCGTCATGGGCCACACCTACGCCGGTCCCGGTGCCACCATCGGCCCGGCGATCGTCTTCGGATACCTCGCCGCCAGTGACATCGCGGCCAAGGCGGCCGCCGCCCCCGCACAACAGACAGGAGCCTGAACCATGCCGATCGATCCCGCCGTCGCCGTCGGGGCGGAGCTGCCCGAGGTCTCGTTCGAGTGGTCGGCGTCGGATGTCGCGCTCTATCACCTCGCGGTGGGCGCCGCGACCGACCCGATGGACACCAAGTCGCTGGCGTACGTCCATGATTCGGCACCCAAGGTGTTGCCGACGTTCGCGACCGTCGCGGCCGGCTTCCACACCACCGAGCCGCCGAAGGTCTCCTTCCCCGGCGTCGACATCGACCTCGCCAAGGTCGTCCACGGGAGCCAGAAGGTCACGGCACATCGCCCGCTGCCGCCGGCCGGGAAGGCGACCACCCGGACCCGGATCGCCGAGGTCCAGGACAAGGGTTCGGCCGCCGTCATCGTCCAGGAGTCCGTGACCACCGACGACGCCGGCCAGACGCTGTGGACCGCGCGGTCGTCGATCTTCGCCAAGGGCGAGGGCGGCTTCGGCGGTGAGCGCGGCCGGTCGGAGAAGGTCGAGTACCCCGACCGCGAACCCGACCACCGCCTGCGCATCCCGACGCTGCCCAACCAGGCGCTGATCTATCGCCTGTGCGGAGACCGCAATCCGCTGCATTCCGACCCCGAGTTCGCCTCGCGTGCCGGTTTTCCGCGCCCGATCCTGCACGGCCTGTGCACCTACGGCACGGTCGCGCGGGCCATCGCCGACGAGCTGCTCGACGGGGACGTCGCGGCCATCGCGGAGTTCTCGGCGTCGTTCGCCGGCGTGGTCTTCCCCGGCGAAACCCTCGAGGTCGAGGTCTGGGACGACGGCGCCCGACTCCTGGCCACCGCAAGCGTCGTCGAACGGGAGGGCGCGAAGGCCCTCGCCAATGTGGTGTGCGCGCGTAACTGAGTCACCGGGCGGTCACCGGCCTTCAGTACGCTCTACACGCGGACCGGGAGTCGGTCCGCGTGTACCACGTCGCATATCCACGAGGAGACCGCATGAGCGATTCGCTGACGCCCCTACTTGCCGACAACCGCAGCGCACTGGTGACCGACCTGGTCGGTGTCATCGATGCCGAGGTGGCCGACCAGTCGGGACTGAGCGGCGCCGCTGTGAAGACCGCCTACGCGGCGGTGCAGAAGGTGAAGCCGGGCGTGGTGCGCAGCGCCACGGATCAACTGGCCGAGGACTTCCTGACGGCACTCGCGCCATTCTGGGATACGAAGCCGGCCGGTGTCGCCTTCGGCGATCATCTCTCGGCCCACGGCGACCCTGCCGCCGAGGCACTGCTGGCGGTCACCGACGGCCAGGCCGATTCGGCCAAGCCTGCACTGGCGAAGGCCTACAACTCGCTGCGCGGGAAGGCCAAGAATCATGTGGTCGCGGCACTGCCGCGGGTAGGCGCTGCCATCGAGAAGCACGCCGGGTAGTGACCCCGTCACGCGTCGTCGGCGGTCACACCGCCGACGACGCGATGACGACGAGCGTCACGATGACGCCGATGAGCGCCGCCAGCATCGACAGCACACGCCAGACGTGGAGGCGCGCAGGCGAGACATCGGTGGTGTTCGTGGAAGCGATCGGGGTCGCGCCGGTACTGGGTACTGCAGCGGCGGACGCGACGGAGTTCGACGCGATGTGGGGTGAGGCCATGACCTGTCACCACTTTCGATTGTCCGGGGCCAACATCGACCTTTACAGCCTCAGGTACTGCAGTGATAAATGTGTCACAAGTTACCCACGTTGCGGTGGTTCACCCCACGCGTGTCGCGATAACGAAACCGCAACACGGAAATCGGCAACCGTGCAATCTTACGAGCCAGACACTGAAATCGGGGGCGGAACATGAGATTGCCGAACTTCATCCGGATGGACGCACGCTCCGCCTGGCTCGTCCTCGTCGCCTGCCTGTCGGTGAGCATGGTGGTCGCCGCGATGGCGGCTCTCAACACCGCCCTCCCCGACATCGCCATCGACACCGGCGCCGACTCGGCCGAGATGACCTGGATCGTCGACGGATACACACTCGCCCTCGCCGCGTTGCTGTTGCCGGCCGGCGCGATCGGTGACCGGTTCGGACGGCGCGAGGTCCTCATCGTGGGACTCATCCTGTTCGGCCTGGCATCCCTGGCCGCGATCTGGGTCGACGGGCCGACAGAGCTGATCGTGACGCGATGTCTGGCGGGGGCGGCGGCCGCGCTGATCATGCCGACGACGTTGTCCCTCATCACGTCCGGCATGCCCGACGGCCAGCGAGCTGTCGGGATCAGCATCTGGTCGGCCATCGCCGGCGGCGGCGCGATCGCCGGCTTCCTCGTGACCGGAGTGCTCCTCGAGTTCTTCCACTGGCATTCGATCTTCATCACCTTCGCCGCCTCGTCGGCCGTCGCCGCACTCCTGTGCTTCACGATCGGGACGTCGAAGGACAGCGATCCCGGACGGTTCGACATCCCCGGCACCCTGTGCTCGGTCCTCGCGATCGCCGGTGTCGTGTTCGGCCTCCTGGAAGCCCCACACCGCGGGTGGGCCGATCCGCTCGTCCTGGCGTGCCTGGTGGGCGGCATTCTCCTCGCCGCGCTGTTCGTGGTCGTCGAACTGCGTTCAGCCTCACCGCTCTTCGACGTCCGGCTGCTCGGCAACCGTGCATTCGGGTCGGGTTCGCTGTCGGTGGCGGTGCAGTTCCTGGCCTCGTTCGGCATGTTCTACCTGGTCCTGCAGCTGCTGCAGCTGGTGTTCGGCTATTCGCCGCTTCAGTCCGCGGTTGCACTGATGCCGTTCGTCGCCGGTGTCGGCGTGTTCTCGCTGCTGTCGAATTGGCTGGCGGTGCGTCTGGATTCGCTCAAGTTCGTGATCGCGGGCGGCGCGCTGTTGTCGGGTGCCGGCCTGGTGGCGCTGGGTCTGATCCGCGCGGACGACTATTGGACGCTGGCCGCGATCCTGGCGGTGATCGCGATCGGGATCGGTCTCGCCTCGGCGCCGGCCACCACCGCCATCATGTCGAACACCCCGCTCGACAATCAGGGCGTCGGATCGGCGATCAACGACACCGCACGCGAGATCGGGGCGGCCATCGGCATCGCGATCGCCGGGTCCATGGTCGCCGCCGGATACGAGTCGAGGATCGGCCCCACGGCCGATCTCGCCCGCGAACAGCTCACCGCGGCCGGACAACAGCAGATTGCCGCGGGTGATCCCACAGGCGGGCAGGCCACCATCGCGCAGGCCGAGCAGGCGGGCACGCTCATCGAGCGGTCCCTCGCCGAGGCCACGGTCGTCGTCGACAAGCTCTCCGCGCAGTCGGCGGAACTCGCCCAGAAGATCGCCGACGGCAGCCAGGCCGCCTTCGACGAACCGTTCGAGCAGGCGTCGCTGATCCTCGGCGGCATCATGCTCGTGAGCTCCGCGATCCTGCTCTGGCTGACGCCACGCCGCGTCGTCGAAGGCCCCGTCATCATCGACCGCACCGGCGACCGCGGTCCCGATCTCGACGACACGTTCGCCCGCGACTGATCGCGTAACCTGTCTCCGGTGCTCACCGTGGACAGCATCGCCGGCTGCCTCACCGGCATCGCGGCCCTCGTGGTGGTGATCATCGCAACCCTTGGCGCGCAGCGTGTCCCGGCGGTCGTGGTGGCCGCACCGGTGGCGGCACTGCTCATCCTGCTCGGCCTGACGGACCTCAGCGCCGCGGCCGCCGAGGTCACCACCATGGCCCCGACCATCGGTTTCCTCGCCGCGATGCTCGTGATCGCGGATGTCTGTGCCCGAGAAGGCGTCTTCACCTGGGTCGGGACAGTGCTCGCCGGTTGGAGTCGATCCTCACCACATCGTCTGCTGCGCATCGTCTTCGTCGCCGCGGCGGTGACCACGGCCATCCTCAGCCTCGATACGACGATCGTGTTGCTGACGCCGGTCGCCGTCGCGACCGCCAGGCACATCGGTGCGCGGGTCACGCCGATCGCGTTCTCCAGCGCTCATCTGGCCAACACCGCGTCGACCCTGCTACCGGTCTCCAACCTGACGAACCTGCTGGCGTTCTCGGCCACCGGTCTCGGCTTCCTCGGTTTCACCGGGGTGATGCTGGCCCCGTGGGTCGCGGCGATCGTCGTCGAATACCTGATCTTCCGGTGGTACTTCGCCGGCGAGTTGCGTAGTCCCACACCCGAAGCTGCACGCCGCGAACCCCCACCGCAGTCCCGGCGCCCGACGGTGCTGCTGATGGGGCTGGCCGTGCTGCTCGTCGCGTTCGTCGTGGCCGAACCGTTCGGAGTGCCGCTCGCCGCGGTCGCCGGGGTGGGCGCCGTGTTGTTCACGCTGCCCGCGCTGTTCCGCTCCCCGGTGGCCACGCTGCGCACCACGATCACCGCGGTGAACATCCCGTTCCTGGGGTTCGTCGCCACGCTCGGCGTCGTCATCCTCCCGGTACGCGACGGCCCGCTCGGCGACTGGATCGGCGGACTCATCCCGTCGTCGGCGACGCTGCTCGGCATCCTGGCGGTCGCCGTACTCGCCGCTGTCCTCGCGAACCTGGTCAACAACCTCCCGGCGACGCTGCTGCTGATCCCGCTGGTGGCACACGATCCCGGCCTGGTCCTGGCGATGCTCCTCGGCGTGAACATCGGACCGAACCTGGCCTACTTCGGATCACTGGCCAACCTGCTGTGGCGAGAGATCATGCACCGTGACGTCGCCGCCCCGACCTCACGCGAGTACCTGCGGCTCGGCGCGATCACCGTCCCCGCGACGCTGGGCGTCGCGGTGCTCGCGCTGTGGGCGAGCCTGCAGCTCACCTGAGACCCTCCCGCTCCCTGAGGTGCGAGCGAAGCGGGTTCAGACCGGGGTGCTCTCCTTGGCCGCCTCCGCCTTGGCCCAGCGGTAGTCGGCCTTGCCCGCCGGCGTGCGCTTCACCTCGTCGACGAAGACCACGGTGCGCGGGACCTTGTAGCGGGCGAGGGTTTCGCGGCAGTGATCCTGGATCGCCTCGAGCGACGGTTCGTCGGCACCCTCCGCCAGCGCGATCACCGCGGCGACCCGCTGGCCGTACTTCTCGTCGGGAACCGGGACCACGAGCGCGTCGGCGATCGCCGGATGCGCGTGCAGCGTGGCCTCGACCTCTTCGGCGTAGACCTTCTCGCCACCGGTGTTGATGCACTGCGAGCCGCGACCCAGGAAGACGATCGAGCCGTCGGCCTCGACGGTTCCCATGTCCCCCAGGATCGAGATCCGGGTGCCATCCGGCAGTGTCGGGAAGGTCTTCGCGGTCTTCTCCTCGTCCTTGTAGTAGCCGAGGGGCACATTGCCGATGCGCGCGATGTAGCCGACGTCGCCCGACCCCGGCTCGATCTTGTTGAGCCGCTCGTCGACGACCATCATGCGATCGGTCGGCGGCACCTTCAGGTTGCCGTTGTCGTCCATCATGATCTCGCCGTCGTTGCCCGACTCCGACGCACCGAAGTTGTCGCGCAGCACCAGATCCGGCTTCACGGCGAGCATGCGATCGCGCACGTGCTGCGACCAGATGGCGCCACCTGAGGTGATGGAGAACATCGAGGACAGATCCACCTCGTCCTTGCGCTTCTCCAGTTCCTCCACCAGCGGCATGCCCATGGCGTCGCCGACGATGAGGACGATGTTGACCTTCTCCTTCTCCACCTCGGTGACGATGGCCGCCGGGTCGAAGTCGCGCTGGATGACCAGGCGACCGCCGAGGGTGAAGAACGTGAACAGCGAGTACGACGCCGCACCGTGCATGAGCGGTGCCGCCAGCAGGAAGGCGATGGACGGGAAATCCTTGACCGCGGTGCCGATCTCCTCGAGGTCCTTGCGGGGATCACCGTAGGGATTACCACCGGAGAGCGGCTTGCGGAAGAAGTCGTCGTGCTGCCACATGACGCCCTTCGGGTAGCCCGTGGTGCCACCGGTGTAGAGCAGGTACAGCTCTTCGCCGTTGCGCGGTTCGAAGTCCCGGTTGTCCGGCTTGGACTCCGCGTCGGCGAAGGACACGATCTCCACCGTGCGGCCGTCGGGCAGGTCGGCGGCGGCCGCGGTCAGTTCTTCGAGAACGTCACCGATCACAAACACCGTTCGGACAGTGGGTGTCTCGGTGAGCAGCGCGGCGACGCTGCGCTGATGCTCGGGGAGTTCGACGACGATCGCACGCGAATCGGAGTTGTCGAAGATGTACTGGAGTTCGGCGTTGGTGTACCGGTAGTTGATGTTGACCGGCACGGCGCGGACCTTCAGCAGACCGAGCAGGCTGGTGACGTGCTCGACGCTGTTCTTGAGGAACAGGGCCACGTTGTCGAAGGCGCCGATCCCGGCGCCCGCGAACAGGTGTGCCACCTGGTTGGAGAGCCGGTCGAGTTCGGCGTAGCTGATCTGGCGACCCTGGTAGCTGAGCGCGATCCGCTCGGGCACCGAGTCAGCGACCGTCTCGAAGACATCGGCGAGGTTGAACTTCATCGTGCGCGCTCCTTGTTGCGGAAGTAGTCGTGATTCGGTGCTCGGATCGGCGCTCATGCGGTCAGCACCAATCCACTTGTGGGGACGCCGGTTCCAGCGGTGACGACGACCTTCTCGGCGCCGTCGACCTGATTGACCGAGGTGCCCCGGAGCTGACGGACGGCTTCGGCGATGCCGTTCATGCCGTGGATGTAGGCCTCGCCGAGCTGGCCGCCGTGGGTGTTGAGCGGCAGCCGGCCACCCACCTCCAGGGCCCCGGGCTCACGAACGAGGTCCTTGGCCTCACCGCGTCCGCAGAAGCCCAGCTCTTCGAGCTGGAGCAGCGTGTACGGCGTGAAGTGGTCGTAGAGGACGGCCATGTCCATGTCTTCGGGACCGAGGCCGGACTGCGACCAGAGCTGGCGTCCGACGAGTCCCATCTCGGGCAACGACGCCAGCTCGTCGCGGTAGTAGCTGGTCATGATGTACTGGTCCGCCGCGGAGCCGGCCGCCGCCGCGGAGATCACGGCGGGCCGGTTCGGCAGATCCTTGGCACGCTCGGCCGACACGATCACCAGTGCGACACCGCCATCGGACTCCTGACAGCAGTCGAGCAGATGCAACGGCTCGGCGATGTACCGCGAGTTCTGATGATCCTCGAGAGTGATCGGCTTCTCGTAGAAGAAGGCGTCGGGATTGACCGCGGCGTGTTTGCGGTCGACGACGGCGATCCGGCCGAAATCCGCACTGGTGGCGCCGTAGTCGTGCATGTATCGCTGGGCGATCATCGCGACGAATGCCGCCGGCGTCGACAACCCGTGCGGATAGCTGAAGGCGTTCTCGGTACCGGAGGAGTTCTCCTGGTTGGCGACCGCCGAATTCACCTGTCCGAACCGCAGTCCCGACCGTTCGTTGAATGCGCGGTAGGCGACGACGACGTCGGCGACTCCGGTCGCCACCGCCATCGCGGCCTGCTGGACGGTCGCGCATGCGGCGCCGCCGCCGTAATGGATCCGGGAGAAGTAGGTCAGCTCCGGGATTCCGACGGCACGGGCCACCGAGATCTCGCTGTTGGTGTCCATGGTGAACGTGACGAGACCGTCGACGTCGGCCGGTGTGAGACCCGCGTCGGCGATCGCCGCCGACACCGCCTCGGCCGCGAGCCGCAGCTCGCTCCGGCCGGAGTCCTTGGAGAACTCGGTGGCCCCGATGCCGGCGATCGCCGCCTGTCCGGACAGCCCGCCCATCAGTGCCCCTCCCCTTGCGTCGTCGCGTGTTGATTCGTCGTCGAGGAGCCTTCACCGATGGTGAGGGTCACGGTCGAGATGACGTGCTTGCCGAGCGAATTGGTCCCGGTGACGGCGACCGTCAGCAGGCCGTCGTCCGCGATCTCGGTGACCTCCCCGGTGAAGGTGACCGAATCGTAGGCGTACCACGGCACACCCAGTTTCAATGCGATCGAACGGATTCGGGCGGTGGGACCGGCCCAGTCGGTGACGAACCGTTCGACCAGGCCGGTGTCGGTCAGGATGTTGACGAAGATGTCCTTGGACCCCTTGGCCTGTGCCAGATCGCGGTCGTGATGGACATCCTGGAAGTCGCGGGTGGCGAGTGCCGTGGCGACGACGAAGGTCGGGGTCGCGTCGATGACCAACGGCGGCAACGTGGTTCCCCCGCTCACCACCGGAGTGGCAACACTGGTCACGCTTCTCCCCCTTCACTCACCGGTTTCCACGCGTACAGCGTCCACGCCGGTGTTCCGGCGTCGTCTCGGGCGGGGAAGTCCAGGAACGTCACCCGTACCGGCATCCCGATCGTGACGTCTTCCGGTGCGACGCCGCGCAGTTCACCCAGCATCCGCACCCCCTCGTCGAGTTCGACGAGAGCGACGACGAACGGCAACTCGCGGCCGGGGACCTTCGGCGCCCGGTGGACGACGAAGCTGTAGACGGTTCCGGTTCCCGACGCGACGACGTAGTCGGTCTCCGGCACCGAACCGTCGGCCTCGCGCGGCTTCCAGGTCGCCGGGACCGGTGGATGGCGCAGAATGCCGTCTCCGTCGCGCTGAATGCGCAGTTCGTGCGCGGCCACGCCCTCCCAGAAGAACGCCGTGTCGCGCGAGACGCTCGGCTTGAGCAGCTTCGCCGGGTCGAGGTCATCGGGAGCCGACGACACCGGCTCAGGCGCAGCGGCCTTCGCGGCCGGGCGGAACTTCAGGATGCGGAAACGCATCTCCGCCACGACTTCGTCCTCGACGGACCACACGTTGCGGGTGGTGAAGAACCAGCCCTCGCCGAGCGCGGTGTTCTTGGGTCCGACGACCTCGACGAGTTCGGCGGACAGCGACACCTCTTCGCCCGGCCGGGTATAGCGGTGGTAGACGGTGTCGCAGTTGGTCGCGACCACCGAGGTGAAACCCGCCTCGTCGAAGAGCTGCGTCGCGCGGCCGAGCGGATCGTCGGCGGTGCGGGCTCCGTTGAGTCCGCGCATCGTCCACACCTGGGCCATGGCCGGCGGTGCGACCACGCCGGGATGTCCGGCGGCGCGGGCCGCGGCATCGTCGACGTAGATGGGGTTCTCATCACCCATCGCCTCGACCCAGTTGTTGATCATCGGCTGGTTGATGGGATCGCGTCCACGTACCGGTGCGCTCGCACCCGAGTCCATGATCTGCTGGGCGGCAACACGGATCGCCTCGTCACCGGCCGGCTCAGGTGCGCTCATCGCTTGGCTCGCGGGAGTCCGAGTCCGGCGGTGGCGATCATGTCGCGCATGACCTCGTTGACCCCGCCGCCGAAGGTGATGACCACGTGGCGCTTCTGCTGGACGTCGAGCCAGTCGACGAACGCCGCGGTCTCCGGATCGGTGAAATCGCCGTAGCGCCCCACGATCTCGTTGGCCATGCGGCAGACCGTCTGGATGCGCTCGGTGGAGAACACCTTGGTCGCGGCGGCGTCGGCCATGGAGATCGCCTCGCCGGTGGAGGCGACCTGCCAGTTGAGCAGCTCGTTGATCCGGCCGTAGGCGTCGATGGTGGCCAGCGCCCGACGCACGTCCGGGTGCTTGGCGATGACGGTGCCGTCGGGTCCCGGTCGCTGGGCCCAGGCGCGCAGCCGCGCCGCCAGCCCGTCGATGCGGCCGGCCGGGCCGAGCATGACGCGCTCGTGGTTGAGCTGGGTGGTGATCAGCTTCCAGCCGTCGCCCTCCTCGCCCACGCGCATCGAGACCGGGACCTTCACGTCCTGGTAGTACGTGGCGTTCACGTGGTGGGCGCCGTCGGCGGTGATGATCGGGGTCCAGGAGAACCCGGGATCCCTGGTGTCCACGATGAGGATCGAGATGCCCTTGTGCTTGGGGGCGTCCTTGTCGGTACGGACCGCGAGCCAGATGTAATCGGCGTCGTGTCCGCCCGTGGTGAAGATCTTCTGCCCGTTGACCACGTAATGGTCGCCGTCGAGCACGGCGGTCGTGGTGAGCGACGCCAGGTCGGTGCCGGCCTCGGGTTCGGTGTAGCCGATGGCGAAGTGCACGTCGCCGGCGAGGATCGCGGGCAAGAACTTCCGCTTCTGCTCCTCGGTGCCGTGCACCTGGAGGGTCGGGCCGACCGTCTGCAGCGTGACCGAGGGCAGCGGGACGTCGGCGCGGACGGCCTCGTTGGTGAAGATCTGCTGTTCGATCTCACCGAACCCCTTGCCGCCGAACTCCTTCGGCCACCCCACGCCGAGCCAGCCGTCGTCGCCCATGCGCTTGATGACCTTGCGGTACGCCGGTCCGTGGCGCTCGGTCAGCATGATCTCCGCCTCGTCGGGAGTGACGAGATCGGCGAAATACTCCCGGAGTTCTTCGCGTAGCGCGCGCTGTTCGGGCGTCAGATCGATGAACATGTGCTCACCCCTGTGCTCGGTCGGCCGGGGCAGCGCCCTCGGTGATGTCGGCGAGTTCGTCGAGCCGCACGGCGGCACCACCCACCAGGCGGGCGAGGTCCTTGGCGATGGAGAAGTACCGGTGCAGCGGATAGGTGATGTCCACACCGATGCCGCCGTGGAGGTGGGTCATCGTCCGCAGCGTCGGTGGGATCTCCTCGGCCAGCCAGTAGGCGGCGATGCCGAGATCGGTTGCGGCGTCGAGCCCTTCGGACAACCGCCACGCCGCCGCGGTGGTCGACAGCTCCATCGACCGTCCGATGACGTAGACGTCGGCGAGTTGCTGTCCGACGGCCTGGAACAACGCGATCGGCTTGCCGAACTGTTCGCGCGTCGAGACGTGGTCGGCGGTGAGCCGGGTCGCGCCCGCGACGAGACCGTCGGCGTAGGCACAGAGCGCCAGACGGTAACGGTCCCGCAGGACCGACAGCTCACGGCTGATGACGTCGGCGTCGTCGACCGGGACGTCGTCGAAGGTGACGGTGTATTCGCCCCACCCACTCGACGCCGGAGTGCGCGTGAGCGTGACACCGTCGGAGGTCGGGGAGACGGCCACGATGCCGGCGTCGGATGTGACGAGCAGGACCGAGGCGCCCTCGGCGTGCAGGACCCCGACCTTGGTGCCGTTCAGTCGCCCACCCCGGACGCTGGTCTGGGGAGTCGGTGTCAGCGGGTCGCCGTGTTCGCCGATCGCGATGGCCGCCCACAGGCCACCCGTCAGCGACTCGCCCCATCGCGACCAGGCATCCGCAACGTCCTCGGGGGACCCGGCCTTCGCGAAGACGAGGGCTGCGGTCAGTGTTCCCAGTGCCGGCGTCACCGCGGCGGCACGCCCCATGCGTCGGAACAGCGGGAGGAGTCCCGCCTCGTCGACCTCGTCACCGTCACGGTAGGCCGGCAGCGGCAACGCGAGCAGCCCGGCGTCGACGAGCGCCCGCCAGGTCTCGGCGTCGAAGCCCCCGACCTGATCGCCTGTACCCGCCTCACCGGAACCCAGCTTGCCGAAGGTCGACTCCCAGTCGGGTTGTCGTCGTGCGAACACGTCCTCCGCGACGTCGCGGACCGCAACCGCCGTACCTTCCAGGGCAAAGTCCACCCTGTGTCTCCTCACCATGCGCGAACTACAGAACTAGAACTTGTTCTAGTTGTATCAGAGTCCTCGCACAAGAGGGTAGAGATCGCGTTTTATCTGCGGTTTCAGGCCGATGGGACCGGTCAGCCGCGAGGCAAACCGAGAATGCGTTCCGCAGCCGCGGTCTTCAGAATCTGCGTGGTCCCACCGGCGATCGACAGGCAACGATTCTGGAGGACGGCGTCCGACGCCTCGGTGGCCGCCAGACCCTGTACGCCGAGGAGTCGTAGCGCGAGATCGGGCACTGACTGTCGGTGCTGGACGCCGATGAGCTTGCGGACGCTGGACAGCGCGCCCGGGTCGAGTCCGGCGAGCTGCTGCGTCGCGGCCCGGGCGTCGAGGACCCGGCCGACATGGGCGTCGGCGAACTGACCGCCGAGGGCCGCACGTTCGGCGTCGGTCAGCCCACGCCCCATGCCCTGCACCTGCCGCAGCAGTGACTCCATCTCCTTGCCGAGACCCGCCCCGCCCATCGCCACGCGTTCGTTCGCGAGGGTGGTGCGCGCCAACCGCCAGCCGTTGTTCACCTCGCCGACCACACAGTCGTCGGGCACGACGACCTCGTCGAGGAAGACCTCGTTGAAGTTGGCGCGACCGGTCAGCTCGCGAAGCGGCCGGATGTCGATACCCGGCGAGGACATGTCGACGAGGAAGTAGGTGATGCCCTTGTTCTTCGGCGCCTCGGCGTCGGTGCGGGCCAGGCAGATCGCCCACTGCGCGTTGTGCGCCTGCGAGGTCCAGATCTTCTGGCCGGACAGTTTCCAGCCGCCCTCGACGCGCTCCGCCTTCGTGCGCAACGCCGCGAGATCCGAACCCGCCTCCGGCTCGCTGAACAGCTGGCACCAGACGATCTCGCCGGCGAGGGTCGGGGCGACGAAGCGCTCACGCTGCGCGTCGGTGCCGTGGGACAGGATCGTCGGGATCGCCCAGGCACCGATGACGAGATCGGGCCGGACGACGCCGGCCGCGTCGAGTTCGGTGTCGATGAGCAGCTGCAGCGCGGCGTCGGCGCCGAGACCGTACGGCTTCGGCCAGTGCGGGGTCAGATAGCCGGTCTCGGCGAGAACGCGCCGCTGGTCGTCGGCGTCGACCTCCGCGATGCGGGCGACGGTGGCGCGGACCTCGTCTCGCTGGTCCTCGACCTGCGAGAGGTCGAGCGCGAATCGTCGGCGCGCCCCCGCGAGACCCCGGTCGGCGAGTGTCGTGGCGGCGTGATGCGCGCTGTCCAGAGCGGCCTGGGCCGCAAGCGCGGACCGGAGGTAGAGATGCGCGTCGTGTTCGAAGGTGAACCCGATGCCGCCGAGCACCTGGATGCAGTCCTTGGCCGTGGCCGCCGGGGCTTCCGCCACGACGACGTCGGCCGCGAGCCTGCTGATCTCGAGTTGCTCGCGCGCGGAGTCGGTGTCACCGTCGGACGCGGTGAGCACATCGTCGACCGCACCGGCCACGTCCCAGGCGACCGCCGTGACCTCTTCGCTGCGGCAGAGCATCTCGGCGCAGATGTGTTTGATCGCCTGGAAGGAGCCGATCGGTACACCGAACTGCGTACGGACCTTGGCGTAGTCGACGGCGGTGTCGAGGGCCCAGCGGGTGACCCCGCTCTGATACGCCGCGAGCGTCGCCGACAGCAGTCCCTCGACGAGCGGCGCGTCGGGCAGTTCGACGAGGTCGTCCGCCGTGACTCCGGACAGTTGCACGCGGGCCACCGAGGTGGTGCCGTCGAGCGGTGCCTCCGGCGCGATGTCGGCGCTGCCGACTGCCGGCGGGATGACCCACCAGCGGCCGTTCCGCCCCGGGACGTCGAGCGCCGCCAGAACCGCAACCCCTTCGGAGTAGCCCCCGACGAGTCCGAGGTCGAGCGTGTCGGACAGCGGGGCGCCGGCCCCACCGGTGTGGCTCACGATCGGCGTCACCACGGGGACCGCACCTTCGAGTACACGGTCGAGCAGGTCCTGCGCCCGTGCATCGGAGCTGGTGGAGAGCGCGATCGCGGCGGTCACCGTCGGCGCGATGGGCCCGGGGACCAGCTCGATGCCACACTGTTCGACCATGGCCGCCACGTCGACGAAGCCCGCTCCGAGCCCCCCGGCCGCCTCTGGCACCGCGGCCGCGAACACCCCGAACTCCACGAGCCGGCCGAACAGCTGAGTCCACTGATCGCGCGGTTTGTCGATGTCGGAGCGGACGAGTTCGGTCACCTTTGCGGCGCGCGCCCAGGACTCGATGCTGTGGCATACCGCGATTTGCTCGGAAGACGTGGCGATTGTCACGAGTGATCCTCTGTATGTCGAGTTGTGAGGAATAATTAGAACCTGTTCTAATATGCCATGGGTGGAGGTGATCGGGTAGCCACCCGTGTTCCTCGCCTACCCGATCGCCGATCACGTGAAGGATGTTCGAAAGCACATGGCCCGCTCTGCACCAGGCAACGCCGCGGTCGAGACCCCAGCCGGAACCTCGACCCCAGCCGCGTCGCCCGAAGCCGGTTCCACCGCGCAGCGCGAACGTCGTCGCCGCATCCTCGACGCGACTCTCGCCCTCGCCTCCAAGGGTGGCTACGACGCCGTCCAGATGCGCACCGTCGCCGACAAGGCCGATGTCGCGGTCGGCACGCTCTACCGCTACTTCCCGTCCAAGGTCCACCTGCTGGTGACCGCACTGGCGCGTGAATTCGAGCGCGTCGAGTCGAAGGTCGACCGCTCACAATTGCGGGGCGACACCGCAATCGACCGTCTGCGCCACGTCCTGGACATGATCACGTTCGCGATGCAGCGCGACCCGCTGCTCACCGAGGCGATGACCCGGGCCTTCATGTTCGCCGACGCGTCGGCCACCGCCGAGGTCGATCAGGTCGCCGGCATCATCGACCGGCTCCTCGCCGGCGCCATCGTCGACGAAGGCGAGCCGACCGAAGAGGATCTCGCGATCGCCCGCGTGCTCTCCGATGTGTGGATGTCGAACCTCGTGCAGTGGCTGACCCGACGCGCGTCGGCCACCGACGTCACCAATCGCCTCGAACTGACCGTGCGTCTGCTACTCAAGGACCGCGCCAACTGAGCCGAGCCCGACACGGACCTCTCAGGGTGCGGCTTTCGGCCGGGCATGCACATATGCCTCGACGACGGTCCGCATCACCGGCTTGCCGGCCACATTGACGAGTTCCGAGGTGGACGTGACGAGCGCCCGGTCGCGGTCGTCGAATTCGACGGCGTCGATGGTCAGCGAACCCGTCAACGTATCGCCGGGACGCACCGGCCGCAGGAAGACGACATCGGCAAGACGCTTGCCCGCGATGACCTTCCAGCGATACAGGACCGAGGTGACGGCGAGCTTCTGGTAGATCGACATCGTGTGCAGTCCGCTCGCGATGAGCCCGCCGTAGGCGCCGGCCTCGGCCGCGGCCTTGTCCGTGTGGAAGTCCTGTGGGTCCCAGGTCCGCGCGAAGTCGAGCAGTTCTTCTTCGGTCACGTGGTGCGTGCCGAACCGGAAGACCTGTCCGGCCTCGAGGTCATCGGCCCACAGTCGATCGGGTTCGCTCACTTCAGGTCGTTGGCGATCATCGGCCAGGTGGTCTTGAGGTCGCGCTCCCAGTAACCCCAGGAATGCGTGCCGTCGGGACGGAACAGAACCTTGTGCGGGACCTTCAGCGCGCGCATGCGCTGCGCCATCTGCTTGGTGCACTCGTTGACCGCGGCTTCGATGACCCCACCGACGACCACCTGGCTGGCAAGCGTGAAGGGATCCCCGGCGACCAGCGGGGCCTCGAGACGGTCGTACCACCCGGGAAGTCCGGTGCCACTGGTCATGTAGACCTTGGTTCCGCGCAACTTCGCGGCATTGACGTACGGGTCGTTCTTGCGCCATCCCGCCGAACCGATCGGGCCCCACATGTTGTCGACGTTGCCCATGCCGCGGTCGGCGACGACCATCCGAATGTACGTCTGCCCCAGCGGGTCACTGGTGCGGGCGCAACCGCTGTAGGCGGCGACCGACTTGTAGAGCCTGGGTGCGGCGATGGCGAGGTTCAGCACCGATGTACCGGCCATCGAGATCCCGGCGATCGCGTTCTTCCTCGTGGTGTTGAATTCCTTGTCCACCAACGGGGGAAGTTCTCGGGTCAGGAACGTCGTCCATTTGTTGCGGCCGAGGACCGGGTCGTCACGCTGCCAGTCCGTGTAGTACGAGAACGCACCGCCGATGGGCGTCACCACATTGACCTGCTTGTCGCGGAAGAACTTCGCGTACTGCGTCTTCGCCGCCCAGGTCGCCGAGTCCTCGCCGCCACCGGCCCCGTTGAGGAGGTAGAGCGTCGGACGCGGCTTGGTCTGGTTGTTGGGGCGCAGAACGTTCACCGGGACCAGTCGGCGCATCGCAGCCGAGTAGACGATCAGCGTCGTCTGGTGGGCCGAATCGTGGATGACGGTGTCGATCCGGGCGCGATTCGGGTCGGGCGCCGGTGCGGCAAGCGCCGCCGGTGCCCATCCGGTCGCCGCCACCGCGACGGCACACGCGACGACACTCAGTCGCCTCTTCCACGAGGAACGCACCAGTAGCCCCTTTTGTTAACAATGTTCTCAGACGTAACAAAGGTAACCGAGATCGGCGGGACGTCCCAAGCCGAGACGGTCGTCGTTAGGCGTTTGTGATCAGCGCGGCTGGAACCGCTGCGCCCCGTCGAGGCGCACGATCTCCCCGTTGATGTAGCCGTTCTCCAGCAGATGCTGCGCCAGCGCCGCGAATTCGTTGGGGAGACCGAGTCGCTTGGGGTAGGGCACACCCGCGGCGAACTTGGTGAGCGCCTCCTCCCCCATCGATTCCATGATCGGCGTGCGCATCGTGCCCGGGGCGATGGTGTTCAGGCGCACCGCAACCGAGCCGAGATCGCGCGCGCCCGACAGGGTGAGACCCATGACGCCGGCCTTGGCGGCGGCGTAGGCGGTCTGCCCGATCTGACCCTCGTAACCGGCGATCGAACTGGTCATCACGATCGCACCGCGCTCACCGGACTCCTTGGGCTCGCCGGCGGCGAGCTTCGCCGCGGTGAGACGCAGGACGTTGTAGGTGCCGGTGAGATACAGGTTGAGGGTCTTGACGAACCCCTTCATCTCTGCGGGCGATCCGTCGCGATTGACGATCCGCTGTGCCACACCGAAACCGCCGTGCGCGATGACCGCATAACGCAGGACGCCGAGTTCGCTCGCCTGCTCGAGCGCGGCGTCCACCGAATCGTCGTCGAGCACGTCGGTGCGCGCGTAGACCGCCCGCTCGCCCAGTTCTTCCGCGAGTTCCTTCGCCGGCCGGTCGGCCAGGTCGGCGATCACGACCGACGCACCGGCGGCGTGCAGGCGCCGCACCGTCGCCGCGCCGAGTCCACCGGCACCGCCCGTCACCAGTACGACTTCACCCTCAAACGACATCTGTTCTCCTCACATCGATCTCATGGTCAGATTGACAGCGGGCAGTTGACTGCGGACGACCCTCAGGCGCCGGTCCATTCGGGCTTGCGCTTCTCCGCGAACGCGCGGGCACCCTCGATCGCGTCCTTCGAGGTGAAGACCGGCGCCAGCAATTCGCCCTGACGGTCCCACTTCTCGTCGTCGCTCCACGATTCCGACTCGGCGATGATCCGCTTGGTGACGGCGACGGCCAGCGGGCCGTTCTCGGTGATGCGCTCGGCAAGGGCGAGAGCACCGTCGAGCGCACCGCCCTCATCGGTGAGGACGTTCACGAAGCCCCAGTCCGCGGCCTGCTCGGCGGTGAAGTTGTCGCCGGTGAGCGCCAGCTCGAGGGCCTTCTGATAGGGAATCTTCCTGGGCAGGCGCAGAAGTCCGCCGGCGCCCGCGACGAGGCCGCGCTTGACCTCCGGAATGCCGAACTTCGCCGACTTCGACGCGACGACGAGGTCGGTGGCGAGAACGAGTTCGGTTCCGCCGGCGAGCGCGAACCCCTCGACGGCCGCGATGACCGGCTTGGCCGGCGGCTTCTGCGTGAAGCCCAGCCCGCGCCCTTCGATGGCCACCGACTCGCCCGCCGCGAAGGCCTTGAGATCCATTCCGGCACAGAAGTTCCCACCCGCACCGGTCAGAATGGCGACCGACAGCTCCGGACTGTCGTCGAGTTCGTCCATCGCGTCGGCGAGCGACTGACTCACCTCGTGGTTGATGGCGTTCCGCGCCTGCGGCCGGTTGATCGTGATGACGAGGATGCGCCCCCGGCGCTCCACGAGAACTGCGTCGGACATTGTCGCTGACCCCTCACCGATTCGACGATCGCTGCGGACGCGCTCACGCGGAATCGGGCGGCGTCGGCCGCAGCTCACGAGTGATCGTAAGCAGAGACCGCCCGCCGAATTGGGAAAATGAACGAACTGAGTTAGACAAGTACCCCGTCGCTGGACCGAACCACGTCGATCATCTCCTCTCGGGAGTTGAACTTGGTCCGGCACCGCCCGGGCCGGGCACGTGCGACCTCAGCATCGTCGATGATCCGCCAGTCGGCAAAGTCGACGACCCTCGCAGGCAGGAGGTGCTCGACGCCGGCCAGGCCCGGCTTGCTGATGCACCTGACGGAATGCGCATCTGCAACCTGTGCGGCAGCGTTCTTCGCGGCAGCTCGATTCTGGGCCAGGTTCCCGAGCACTCCGCTCTGCGCACCTCCGACCCGGAAGATCTGCGTGCTGATCACCGGGCTGACAGGAGCGTCGCTCTCCGCCACGAACCCGATCGCGGTGATCACGGTGTCCGCGACGAACTCGACCTCGGTGTTCGACGCAGAATGTGTCCCCGCCAGGACCGCCCGGCCGTCGCGGTGATCCACCGCGCGGGTATCGACCGCGAAGTGGACGTTCACGGCCACCCGCGGTTCACCATCACCCGCCACCTGCTCACCGTCGATCGACACACCCACGCCCGGCAGCTCGCAGAGTTCGCGGAGCATGGCGGCGTCCCACCGCACCCGATCGCGAGGACCGCGCGCGACGATGTCGATGCGCCGGAGGTTCTCCGCTTCGAGCGCGGCTCGGGCCTCGTCGTCGACATCGCTACCGACAAGGTCCTCCGCCGTCTTGGACAGGAGTCGAGCGACGTCCATCGCGACGTTGCCCGCGCCGACGACGACCACCGATTCGCCCAGCGGCCTGCACGAATCGGCGTCGCCGCCGCGAAGGACGCTGTCCGGATCGGCGTTGATGAAGCGCAGCAACTCCCCCGCACCCAGGACCCTGGCGTCAGGGTGGACCGCTATCCCGATGGGCCGATCGTTCGGCAACCCGGTAGCGACGACGACCGCGTCGAAGGCGGCATGGAGGTCGGTCAGGGACAGGTCACGACCGATGCCGGTGTTGCCGACGAACCGCACACCCGGCGAAGCGAAGACCCAGTCGAACTGCCGGGCGACGTTCTTCATGCCCTGATGGTCGGCGGCAACGCCGTAGCGGAGCAGGCCGAACGGTGTCATGCGCCGGTCGAAGACGGTGATCGCCGCGTCGGGCATCAGCCGCCGCAACGCGATGGCGGTATAGCAACCCGACGGACCTGCACCGACGATGGCGACTTCGGCGTGTCGAGCATTCTGTCCTGCAACGGTTTTCGTCATGTCAGGCTCTCTCGGTTCAGTGCAGGCGAATCGGCAGCGAGCGGTAGTTGCGCCCGCGGTCGGTGTGGTAGGTGACCGGCTCACCGGCGAGTTCGATGCGCTCGCACCGCTCGGCGATGGTGGTGAACATCGTCTCGAGTTCCACCCGCGAAAGAAGTTGTCCGGCACAGGCATGCGGTCCGATGCTGAACGAGAGGTGTTTCGCCGCGAGCGGACGGGTGTGGTCGAACTCGTCAGGGCGCTCGAACACCTCGGGATCGCGGTTGGCCGAACCGATCATGAAGCGGATCGTGCTGCCGGCCGAAATCTGCACGCCGCTGATCTCGATGTCGGCGGTCGTGATGCGCGGGAACGACATCTCGGCCGGGTTGAGTCGGATGAGCTCCTCGATGATCATCGACCGCTCCTCGGGCTGGTTGCGGTAGGTCTCGAGGATGTCGGGCCGCTGGGCGAAGAACTCGAGGCCGATGGCGCCGGTGAATCCGGGGTTGTGCCCGCCGGAACCGAATAGCAGCATGAGGGTCTGAAGCACGTTCAGCTCGGTGAGCTCACCCCGATCCTGGGCGGCGATGAGTTCGTCGGCGAGTCCGGTGCCGGGATTGCGTCGCTTCTCGGCGATCATCTCACGCACCCGACCCTCGAGGTAGGCGAACGCCTGCGCGGCAGCGGCATCGGAGTCCGGATGCGGTTCGGCGACAAGAGCATCCATGGCCGTGATCATCGATTCCGGAACCGGCTTCACATCATGCTCCGGAAAACCCAGGATGCGGCACACCGTGACGTGCGTCGGCTTCACGGCCAGTTCGAGGTGCGCCTCGATGACCTCACCCGGAGTCGCCGCGTCGAGCGTCTCGCGCACGACGTCGGCGGTGTGCTCAGCCCACCGCTTGATGAGCTTCGGGGTGAACCACTTGGCCGTACGACGACGGAGCGCGGTGTGCTCCGGCGGATCCTTGAATAGCATCGTGTGGGCAAAGGCCTCCCAGGCACCCATGTCGGGGTCTGCGACGCTCATGCACGGGTCCTTGCCCCACCGCACGATGTCGGCGTGCCGGAAGACGAGGTACGTCCCGTCGGAGACCTGATAGACCGGGCTCTCCGCACGCACCTTCTCGTACCAGGGGTACGGGTTGTCCCGGAACTCCTGGTCGTCCCACGGCAGCAGCTCGGACTCCGGGGGCAGAGCGGGATCGTTGAACGAGGCGGCCGGTTCGATCGTGACGGTCATGGTTGAGCTCCTTCGTCGGGAAGCGACCGGAGTCGCGTTTGGTGGGCGGTCGTTGGCGCAAGGCATTCGCGCGCGATCAGTGGATCAGACTGCGAGAGCGGCAGATTCGACCAGTGCTACACGCGCCCAGTCGATGGCGATCTCCGAGGGGTCCTCACCCGACGCGGCATCGTGGCGCCCGATCTCCCCGACAAGTCGGGCGCCGAGATCGGTGAAGGCTGCCGAGAGCACGTCGACGGCGTTGTTGTAGGTCTCGTAAGTGCTGTCCCCGAGACCGAAGGCCAGGAACTCGATCCCGGTCAGGTCCGGGCGGGAACCGGAGAGTTCGGAGTGCAGCGGTTCCGCGGTAGCGGGCAGACCGCCCTCGCCGTAGGTCGAGGTGATGAGCAGCAGGCGCGTGTCACCGGCGGTCAGGTCGTCGAATCCGGTGACGTCGAAGTCGTCCATGGCGGTCACGGTCGCGTCGAAGTCGTTGTCGCCGAGGAATTCTGCGACGTCGTCGGCCACCATTTCGGCATTTCCGGATTCGGTGCCGTACAGGATGATCACGTTCATGGCTCGGCCTTTCGGAGTTGAGGGGTTGGCCGCCACCGGGCCGGGCATTCACGACCCGGCGGCAGACCTGGATCGGGAGTCGTTCTCAGAACTCTTGGCGTCCGATGCGCTGGTAGACGTCGGGGTTCTGGCCGCGCAGCACCCGCGCGTACAGGAAGCCGACGATCGGGATGCCGAAGGTGATCGCCAGGAAGACGGTGGTCACCGTGCCGGTGTCACCCAGGAGATCGGAGTAGTTGGCGACTGCGAGGTAGGCGACGATGCCGAGCCCGACAGACGCGACGACCGGGGCGACCACGGTCTTCCACTTCGACAGCGTGGTCACGGCGCGGCGCTTGTAGAAGTAGGCCACCACTGCCAGGCTCGCAAGGAACATGACGAGGATGATCGCGAGGTTCCCGGCGCCGGCGGCCTTCGCGTAGAGGCTGTCCGGGCTGGTACCGATCACCGCAAAGGCAACGAGCAGTACCGTCCACACGGCGCCGACGAACGAAGCGGCCATGAAGGGCGAGCGATGACTCGGGTGGACGCGACCGAGTTTCTCGGGAAGCACACCGTCGGTACCCAGCGAGAACAGATAGCGAGCCGAGGCGTTCTGGATCGAGAGCATCGAGGCGAGGATCGACGTGATGAGCAGCACCGTGATGATGTCGGAGACGACGCGCCCGGTGAGGGTGAGCATGGCGGAGTTGAACAGTCCAGCCGTGTCCGCCTCAGCCGCCGCCTGCGCCTTGTCAGCACCGAGGAAGGCCAGGTAGGCCCAAGCGGCGAGTGCGTAGAACACGCCGATGCCGGCCACTGCGATGAACATCGCGCGCGGGATGGTCTTCTCCGCGTCCTTGGCCTCTTCGCGGTAGATCACCGTTGCCTCGAATCCGAGGAAGTTGCCCAGTACGAACAGGACCGCGAGTCCGAGGGCGTTGTCGGAGATCGCCGGCAGCGTGAATCCTGCGCCACCGCTGTCGGCTGGTCCGCCGTTGACGAACGATGCGACGTCGAAGACGACGACCGCGATGACCTCGAGCCCCATCACCAGTGTCAGGACCTTGGCGGACAGGTCGATGCGCCGGTAGGCGAGAGCGGTGGTCACCGCGATGATGCCCAGCCCGTAGACGTACCAGGGGATCTCCGGGAATCCGAGTGGCTCGAGGAAGCCCTTGGCAGTGATCGCGAACATCGACGGCGCGAAGAACCCGATGGCCATGTAACCGGCCGTCGCGAGGAGCGCGCTACCCAGTCCGGCGGATCGTCCGAGCCCCGCGGTGATGAAGGCGTAGAAGCCACCGGGATTGGGCACTGTCCGGCCCATCGCGACGAATCCGACCGAGAAGACGAGCAGCAGCGCCGTCACTGCGAGATAGATTGCCGGCGCGCTCGACCCGCTGAAGAGCAGGAGAACCGGAATGAAGCCGGCAACCGTGGTCAGCGGCGCCGAGAAGGCGAGCACGCTCATCACGAGCTCGCCGACGCCCATATCGCCGCGTAGGCGCTGCGGCGCCGCAGGTGCCGTAGCGGCGGCCGCCTGCGGCACCTTGATCTGTTCGATGGTCATGTCGTGTTCCTTGGTCCGAAGTTCTCTGGTCCGTGAAATCTCTGCGCGCGAATCGATTCGCGCGGTAGCCGGTCGCGACGTCGTCGGCGGGATCGGCCCGGGGTTCCAAACGCGACTTCAGTCGCGACTTGAGTATGCGTTCTCATTTGTGTCCGATACGCAAATCGGGGTGACACGGGAGTAACAGCTTCCAGGGAGGTGAGCGTCGCGTGTCGCATTGACCAAGGAACATCGAAAAGTGTTCGCATACAAAATGTCTCGTCAAATTGCCGGAACCATGCCGGCCGACTGCGAACACGCAAGAACCCACGCGCAGACACACGTGGGTTCTTGTAAGTTATTGACAGACGGCCAGATAGCCGTGGACTAGAGTTCGCATCTCGTCAATCACCGACTCAGATCCGTCTGGATCGTCACGGAATGCGACCTGCCCCAAGCGTTCCAGTACTTCGACGACGACTTCACACTGCGTGAGCGTGAGATTCTCGAAGCACCCTTCGTAACCGGACAACTCCGCGTGGAGCATGACCGCCATCTCCTCGATCCAGATGCGGTCGCGCAGGCGGGTATTGGCGGTGAAGCGCTGACCGACCCAGATGGCACGGACGAGCGGTATGCGGAACCAATCGCAGTACTGGTCGACGAGGGCGTCGACGAACTCCGTCCAGGTCCCGAAGCCCGGGTCGGAGAAGAGTTTCGCCTGCTCCTCCCGCGAGTCCAGCATGCACTGGAGTGCCAGCTCATCGAGAACGCTGTCGGGGGTCTCGAAGAACGCATAAAAGGAACCCTTACTGAAGCCCGATCGTTCGAGCAGCAGCGTCGGCGATCCGACAAGGGCGTCGACGCCCTGTTCGAGGACGATCTGAGCCGCAACGTCGAGGACGTTCCTGATCGCCGCCTTGGATCGCTCCTGCAGCGGTTTCTTGCGGAGCCCCCCGGGAAGACGCGTAGGCGGGATCGTGCCCCAGACCCGCCCGGAACCGGCATCGGTCATGTCCACACCCCTCCTCTCGTCCATCCTCATAACGCGACCGAAGTCGTGTTTTGACGATAGCAAGGGTCATGTGACGCGAGTGTTAACTGGAATGACGGTCGCGTAATGACCTCACCCGGTCACGCAGCCACAGATGCAGCAGTCGCCATACGCTGGCGTTCCTTCCACTCCCAGACGGCATAGATCACCTCGGTGGCGTACCCGATGTCGAGTTTGCCGCCACCCACCGGCACCGTGGCATCCGCAGCGATCCGTTCGTCAGGCGTCCACCCGCCCGGCGCTTTGGTATCTGGACTCACGTCTATCTCCGAACCATCCGGCATGTAGAACGTGAACCGCTGTCCCCCATGCGCTTTGATCGCGAACTCACCTCTGTGCAACGCCCGGTGACACGTCCCGCACAACAGAATCAGGTTGTCGAGCTCGGTCTCGCCATCGTTGGACCAGAACACGACGTGATGCGCATGCAAATGCCGTGCGCCCGCACCCCGGCGTCTGGCAGCACCGATCCCGTAGAAACAGCGCCCGGATCATCGCTTTGGACGGCGTCCGCTGCTTACGCCCCAACCCCAACAACGCACGCTTACCGGGTCGACCAGACACCTTCTTCGACAACGCTTCCCGCACCGACGCCCCACACGCCGCTTCCGCCAGCTCCCCCTCCGCCAGCGCGGGTCCGTCATCCAGGTGAGGCTTCACCCCCTCACCCGCATGCACCAGGATCTCCGCACCGGGCGCCAACTCCGGCATGCCGATCCCTTCGTGGACCGCATCAGCCATCGCGACCACCGCCGGCGCCAGGTTCGACGGCACGTTGCGCCATAGATCCGGCCGGTTCGCCGGATTGAGCTCCGAATCCGCAGCACCCACGGTCTCCAGCCGATCGTCCGAAGCGTTCCGCGGAACGCTCCCCGACACCGGCAGATCCGGATCACCTACCGTGCGAGTCCTCTCGTACTCGGCCCGCACCACACCCGCCAAGAACCGGGCACCGTCCAACGGCGCCAGTCTCATCGACACCGACAACGTGCCGTCGAAGTTCCACCTGCAACTACCCCGTGACTCCACGGGCTGCTGCTCCCCATCACCGCCGGCCGAGCTGTCGATCTGCCGCATCGCCCGCACAACCCGCTCCAACTGCGACGCCGTGCACGACAACGCCACATTCACCAGTTCCTTCTCACGAAGCGGGGTTGCCACCCGCGTCAACGCACGCACCTTCGAATACGTCAACCGGCCCTCACCGAACATCTGCCGGACCGCTGGAAGTTCACGCAGCGCCCTGGCCACGTGGATCTGCTCCTGCGCCGTGCGCTGCGAAAGCCCCGCCCGCCACGATAACCAATGCCCCAGCGAATGAATCCCCGGACCCCGCCACGAATCCCGCTGATCCAACTCCGCCACATGGCCGAGGAATTCAGCGGTCATCGCGGTGATCTGCGCGGCATAGCCGAGCACCCGCCCCTCGAGTACCTCATCCGACAACGACGCCGGATCCGCACCGTCGAACAACGACGACACGCCCTCGCCACGCAACGCGGTAACAGACATCCCGACCTCCCAGCCAGTTCGAACAGATATACGAACAAGCTACCGCCGACTACCGACAGTTTCGCAGGTCACGACTTCGCGAGCGTTCCGCGGAACGCTCCAGACTCAGCCCCGATCTCGTCGACCAACCCCCAGCCCAGTGCCTGCTCGGCGTCGATCTCGGCACCGGTGACGAACAGGTGCAATGCCCGCCACCGCCCGATGCGCCGGGGCACGCTGACGGTGCCGCCCGCTCCCGGGATGAGGCCCATCGACACCTCGGGCAGTCGTATCCGGGTGTCCGGGGCGGCGACGACGCGCCTGGCGAAGGCGGGGATCTCGATTCCGGCGCCGACGCAGGGACCGTGCAGACGGACCTCGACGCGGTCGGCGAGCACGGCCACGAGTCGTCCCGCTCCCCCGCGGGTGCGGATCAGGTGGGCCGTCGACGCGTCGGGCATGTGTCCGAACTCGTCCAGGTCGCCACCGGCACAGAACGCACTGCCCGCCCCGTCGACGACGACGTGATCGATCGAGTCGTCGAGTATTGCCAGGCGCAACGCGTCGACGAACGCGTCGCGCAGCGCGGTGCCGTAGGCGTTGCGGCGTTCGGGCCGGTTGAGGGTGATGCGCAGGGTGTCACCGTCGCGGTCGAGCAGCACCGCGTCGACGGCGGGCGGCGGAAGCGGGCGCCCCTTGGCGCGACGCTCCTCCAGCCATCGGCCGAATTCGTCGCCGCCCTGCAGTGTCGAGTAGCCCAGGGATTCGACGTCGATGGCAGGGACGGGATCGAGCGGTTCGGCTGCGCGCACCACCTGCGCGGCGACGAGCGAGGCCTGCGGACATCGCGAGACCGCGTCGGTGAAGTTCCGGATTGCCACCTCCACGTCGTCGACGCCGATCACCGCGCGATGGTCGGTGCCGGGTGGGCCATACGTGAGATCGAGGCCATCCAGCAGAGGGAACAGTTCGTCGTCCATCATCCTGGTGGACGTCCCCACCAGGATGACGTCCGATGCCGAGGCACGGTCGGCCGCCCGGACCAGGTCGTCGTCGGTCACGTCGTCCACGGTGTCGAGGTCCACCAGCGCGACCGGCGACGCCACGGCTGCACCGTCGCCGAGCAGGTCCCCACCTCCGATGACCGGTGCTGCGGCCAGGTCGGCGATCGAGATACGACGGATCTGCATGGCGGTGAACCTCCTGAGCTTTACGTGCGGACGGTAGCATTTCGTCCGTGTCCAGCCATGCGTCCCATGATCCGGTGCGCGACTGGGCCGCCAGCGGTATCCCGCATCTCACCGGCCGATCCGACGGTCCACCTCTCATCCCGCCGGGTCGGGCAGCGACACTCGCGCGGGAACTCGGCGACTGGATTCGGGAGGCGAGCAACGGCGCCGCCGACATCGACGGCGCTGCCCTGTTCGCCGAGCGCGCCGCACTGACCGGGCACTCTCGGCAAGGCGATCTCACCCCGGGCGGATCAGGGCGCCTCCTGCCCGCCGACGACGGTTGGGTCGCGGTGAGTTCCGCCCGCCCCGACGACCCACTACTGCTGGGTGCGCTGATCGAACGCGAGGTGACCGAGGACAGCGTCTGGCCGGCGGTCGCCGAGTGGACGTCCCAGCACACCCGAGCGGATTTCGACACACGCGCCACCTTGTTGGGGATCGCCGGCGGCGGTGTCGCTCACGGCGACGAGATCGCCGACCAGGCACGTGACGCGTTGCGTCCGAATGGCGTTCCGCGTTCGGTCGACGGCCTGCTCGTCGTCGACTTCAGTGCCCTGTGGGCCGGCCCGCTGTGCGCACACCTGCTGGGTCTCGCCGGAGCGCGAGTGGTGAAGATCGAGACACCGCAACGTCCGGACGGCGCTCGGCGCGGAGACCAAGACTTCTACCGGTTGCTGCATGGAGGGCACGCGTCGGTTGTCCTCGATCCGACGGTCCACGCCGAACGCGGCGCGCTGAAAAGACTCGTCGCGGCCGCCGACATCGTGATCGAAGCGTCCCGACCACGGGCTTTGCGCGGATTCGGCCTGCGCGCCGAGGATTTCGTCGCCTCCGGAACCACCTGGATCTCCATCACCGCCGCCGGGCGCGACTCCGACCGCATCGGCTTCGGCGACGACGTCGCCGCGTCGGCGGGACTGGTCACCGAAGACGACGCAGGCCTGATGTTCGTGGGCGACGCGATCGCCGACCCGCTGTCCGGGCTGACCGCCGCCGCGCTCGCGATGTGTGAACCCGGTCCCGGTCGCGGCACGCTGTGGGACCTGTCGATGCGCGCCACGGTCGCCTCGACCCTCGGCGGACCACCGCCGCCACCCGCGTACCGCGACGGCGATCAGTGGGTCGTCGACACCGATTCCGGCACAGTCCCACTCGATCCGCCCCGGGCACGGTCCGGCTCCGCCGACCCCGCACCGTCGGGACGGGACACGAACTCGGTGCTCGCCGAACTGGGGATCATCCGGTGAGCGCGACGCTGTTCCGCCGTGTGACCCTCCCCGCGGGAGTCCGCGACGTCATCGTCGACCACGGTGTGATCACAGCGGTCGGCGTGGATCTCGACGGCGGCGCGATCAGAGGATTCGAGATCATCGACGGCGACGGCGGAGCGCTCATCCCCGGCCTTCACGACCATCACATCCACCTCCATGCGCTCGCGGCGGCCTCGGCGTCGGTGCAGTGCGGTCCGCCGCTGGTGACGAGCTCCGACGATCTCGCCGCCACCTTGGACCGCGCCCCCGATCTCGACCCCGCCGGCTGGGTCCGTGGCGTCGGATACGTGGAAACCGTTGCCGGGTTGCTCGATTGCACCACCCTCGATCGCCTCCACTCCCGCCGACCGGTCCGCATCCAGCACCGCAGCGGCGCGGTGTGGTTCCTCAACACCGCAGCGGCCGAGGCCGTCGGGTTGCGGACCGCCGAACATCCCGGTGTCGAGCGGGACGACTCCGGCGCACCGACCGGACGCGTGTGGCGCGCCGACGACTGGCTTCGTGAGCGGATGGGCCACTCCCGTCCACCCGACCTGTCGCAGGTCGGTTCCGAACTGGCCCGACTCGGCATCACCGGCGTCACCGATGCCACGCCGGAACTGTCGACGGAGTCCCTCGACGCACTCGTCTCATCACATGTGAACGGGGCTGTGCCACAACGACTTCACCTACTGGGAGTCCCACTCGATGCGACCCCCGACCTCCCACCGACGGTGACCGTCGGCCCGTTCAAGATCGTGCTGGCCGATTCCGACCTCCCCGACTTCCCCAGCCTGTGCGAGCGGATCCGCGCCGCGCATTCGCGGGGACGCGGGGTCGCCGCGCACTGCGTGACCCGGGAAGCCCTCCTGCTGCTCCTCGCCGCCTTCGACGAGGTCGGCCGTCGGCCGGACGATCGGATCGAACACGGTGCGATCATCGCTGCCGAGACCGTCGACGAGTTGAGCCACACGCAGATCGCCGTCGTCACCCAACCGGGATTCATCGCGGCACGCGGTGATGACTATCTGGATCGCCTCGACGCTTCGGACGTCCCCGACCTCTACCGGTGCGCTTCCCTCCTCGAACGAGGTGTGCCGCTTGCGATGTCGAGTGACGCACCGTACGGCCCCGTCGACCCGTGGGAAGTGATCACGGCGGCCGCAAACCGTCTCACCCCGGACGGCCGCACGGTCGGTGCCGACGAGAAGCTCGACCGCGTGACGGCGTTGGATCGCTACCTGACGCCGCTGAGCGCCGTGGGCGCAGCGCCGCGAACGGTCCGCACCGGCGAACCGGCCGACCTCGTCCTGCTCGACGACACGCTCGAGTCAGCACTGCAGACCGGCCGGGAGGCGTTGCACTGCACGATGATCCGCGGTCGCATCGCCTACCGACGCGAGGGATGATCCGGCTGTCAGCCGACGCCCGGCACCGGAACCTGCGCTCCCGTGACCGCGGCGGAGGCGTCGGAGACCAGGAAGGCGACGGTTTCGGCGATCGTCTCCGGCGACACCCAGCCCTTGCGGGAGGAATCCGGTTGGCTCTCCCGGTTACCCGGGGTGTCGATCACCGACGGCAGGATCGCGTTGGCCCGGATGGCGTCGTCCTTGTACTCGGCGGCGAGGGCACTGATGAACGCCCAGACGGCAGCCTTCGAAGTGATGTAACCCGCAGCACCGGAGAACGGCGCGAATGCGGCCTTCGCCGACACTCCCACGATCGATCCGCCACCCGCCTCGATCAGCTTCGGGATCGCCGCCGCGGACAGCAGATACAGCGACCGCAGATTGAGGCGGAGCAGCCGCTCGAACTCCTCGACCGGCGTCGCGTCCACGCGCTCCCCCATGGCGAACCCGCCGACCAGGTTGACCACCGCGGTCACCGGCGCCGAGGACTCCCCCGCGGCGGTCGCGACGACCTCTGCCACCGACGACTCGTCGAACAGATCGGCACGGAGGGTGACGAGCCGATCCGACTCGGGAAGACGCGACAGTTCGGCCTCGACGACCCACGGCACCACTACACGCCAACCGTCGTCGAGCAGCTTCGTCGTGACCGCGGAACCCAATCCGCCCGTACCGCCCGACACGATCACCGTTTGTGCCATCGCCAATCCGTCCTTGTCTCTCGCACTTCGTTCGACATCGGCGACACTACTGCAGGTGTCTGAATGTGTGCATTCATCTCACCGTATGCGTGAGAGGCTGTGTCGATGAGCACGAACGTCACCTCCGAGGCACCGGAGTGGTTCCGCACGGCCGTCGCGACGAAACCCGAGCACTCGTCGGTCACCGTCCATGGTGCGCGCATCACCTACCGCTGTTGGGGTGAACCCGGCTCGCCGGGCCTCCTCCTGGTCCACGGCGGTGCGGCCCACGCCGGCTGGTGGGACCACATCGCGCCGCGGTATGCAGGAGAACGTCGCGTCGTCGCCCTCGATCTGTCCGGCCACGGCGACAGCGACTGGCGCGACACCTACACCCTGGACACCTGGGCCGACGAGGTCACCGCCGTCGCCCATGCCGCACACGCGGGCGACCACGCGGTCCTCGTGGGACACAGTCTCGGCGGCCTCGTCGGCATCCGGACGTCGGTCGCCCACCCCGACCTGATCACCGACCTCGTGCTCGTCGACTCGCGCATCCTCGACGCCGAGATGCTGGACGAGATCCAGCGCCACCAGCCCGAGGGAGGTATCCCTCGACGCAGCAAGCATTACCCTTCGCTCGACGCAGCGCTCGAGCGGTTCCGCCTCGTGCCTGACCACGCGAGCCTCGACTACGCCAAGGACCATGTCGCCCGGCAGTCCGTCGTCCGCGACGTCGACGGGTGGCGGTGGAAGTTCGACCGCGGGTTCGCCGACGATCTGACGGATCTCCCGCCGCGGCCGCCGAGCGCCTGCCGACTCGGCGTCGTCCACGGCGAGCACGGGGTCGTGACCCCCGCGATGATCGACATCGTCACCGCCGGCCTCGACCAACCGGCGCGCGTCGTCGAACTCGCCGGGGCCGGCCATCACATCCCACTCGAACAGCCCCTCGCGCTGATGGATGCCATCGACGACTTCCTTCGGGCCTAGCATGGATGTCGATGACCGACGACCGCGCTCCCGAGATCAGCGACCGCGACTCGTCGGACTCATCAGAATCATCTGATTCACGCGACAGCGTTTTCGCTTCGCTGCACATCTCCAATTACCGGATCTTCTTCGCCGGCATGTCCGTGTCGATGACCGGCTCCTGGATGCAGGCGACCGCCCAGGCCTGGCTGGTGCTGACGTTGAGTGGATCGGCGTCGGTCCTCGGCCTGATCGTCGCGCTGCAGGCTCTGCCGGTTCTCCTGATCGGACCCTATGCCGGTGTCATCGCCGACCGCGTCGACCGTCGGCGATTGCTGACGGTCCTCCAGGCGATGATGGGCCTGCTGGCAGCGGTGCTCGCCGCACTCACGCTCGCCGGGGTGGTGGCGGTGTGGCACGTCGCGATCCTCGCGGTGCTGCTCGGCCTCGGACACGCCTTCGAACAGCCAGCGCGGCAGGCATTCATTCATCAGATCGTCGGGAAATCGCTGATCCGCAACGCGGTCACGTTGAACTCGGTGATGGTCAACGCCGCTCGCGCGGTCGGTCCGGCCGTCGCCGGCGTCATCCTCACACTCGTCGGTGCGGGTTGGTGTTTCGCGATCAACGCGGTCAGTTTCCTGGCGGTGGTCGTCTCGCTCATCGCGCTCGACGGCACGAAGATCACCCAGGAGACCCCCGTCCCCCGCGCGAAAGGACAGCTGCGCGAGGGCATCCGCTATGTCCGCGGCATCCCGTCGCTGTGGATTCCCCTCGCCACCATGGCCCTGGTCGGCACCCTGGCATACAACTTCCCGGTCACCCTGACGGCTGCCGCCGACTTCGTCTTCGACGGTGGGCCACAGGCTCTCGGTTTCATGACGTCGGCCATGGGGGTCGGCGCGGTCGTCGGGGGGCTCGTCGTCGCGGCGCGCGGCACCATCGGACTGCGGCCGCTCACGCTGGCCGCGTTCGGATTCGGCATCACGATCGCCGCGGCGGCGCTGGCACCGGACCTGATCACCGCCATCTGCGCGCTGTTCCTGGTGGGTTGGCTCAGCGTGACGTTCATGTCGACCGGCAACGCCACTCTCCAGCTCAACTCCGAACCCCGGATGCGAGGACGGGTCATGGCGCTGTGGTCGGTGGCTTTCATGGGGTCGACGCCGATCGGCGGTCCGCTCATCGGCGCGATCATCGAGGCCACCAATCCGCGGGTGGGGTTGGGTGTCGGCGCGGCCGCATGCCTGGCCGCCGCATTCCTCGCCTTCGTCGCCGACCGGAGGAGCCGATCGCGGGTGGGGCCCGAACCCGCCATCGACTGAGCCTGGTTCAGACGGCGTCGCTTCCGTCGATGCTGCCGAAGTCGCAGACCTCGACGTTGCCCTGATCGTCGACCGCGGTATCGAAGATTCCGTCGCAGTCGGTGTCGGCGACCGCGATGTCGGTGTAGCCGTCACCGTCGCTGTCGGCCTCGATCAGGTCGATCGCGCCGTCGTCGTTGGTGTCGTAGGCGATCGACTCGGCGTAGCCGTCATCGTCGGTGTCGACCACGATTCCGTCTGCGGGGATCTGGGTGCTCATGGTGTTCCTTTCGTCGTGCCCGCCGGTGCGGGCTGTCTGCTGCGTTCGTGTACTTGGAGCGGGAGCGGGTCGGGAATGTTCCCCGGCTGTCCCGGAGTCGTTCGGTCGGCCGACGTGCGTCTTTCGACGAATGTGCCCCGTCGTCTCACCACACCGGGTTAGCGTGACTCAGGTCACGATCGGAGGGGCGATGACGCCAGATCGATGGGGTATTCACACGATGCGGGGGCGACTGCACGGGGTCGCCTGCCTCGTCGCCGGGGCGCTGCTCGTGTCGACGATGCTGGTGTCCGCACCGGCGACCGCCGCGAACCACTGGTTCCCGGACATCTCCGAAAGCTCGGTACCGAAGGCCGATTGCGGTCCGGGCTCACGACCGGAGCCCGGCCTGCAGGGCGACGTCAGCGCCGAGGACCGGTTGTCCGGTCGCAGCATGCGTGGCTACCACTGCAACCTGACGAAACTCGGCAACGTGACCGGCGCGGGCGGCGGCATCGTGTCGGCGTCGTTCGAGCACTGCAGCTACACCGGAAGCCTGTTCCCCGGCAACAACTTCATGCCTCAGCCGGGCGTCCAGGTCATCGATGCCTCCGATCCCCGGAAGCCGCGAGTGGTTGGCTCGCTCACCGACACCGCGATGCGCGGTGGCACCTGGGAGACCCTGAAGGTCAACAAGAAGCGCAAGTTGCTCGCCGCGACCGGGGTTCCGCTTCTGTGGGGTGCCGGCTTCTTCGCGGTCTACGACATCTCCGACTGCACCCGTCCCAAGCTGCTCAACGCCCGCGGCGGCGGCATCGCCTACCCCACCCCGTTCACCTCACACGAGGGTGGCTGGTCGCCCGACGGCCGGACGTACTGGGCGTCGGGGGTCGCTCCGGGGCACCTGAGTGCAATCGACGTCTCCGACCCGCGCAATCCGCGGGTGATCTGGCAGGGTCTGCACAGCTTCCTGGGGCATGGTTTCGGCATCACGCCCGACGGCAACCGCATGTACCTGTCGAACATGGCGGGTGTCACGGTCCTCGACATCAGCGCCGTCCAACGGCGTGCACCCTACCCGCAGGTCCCGCATGTGGCCGCGTATCTGTGGCCCGACGGCCAGCTCAACCAGCACTCGATCCCGGTCACCTATCGGGGTACACCGCACATCATCACCGCCGATGAAGGCGGTTCGGGCGGCGTGAAGATCTTCGACGTCTCCCGGGTCAACACACCGCGGTACGCCGCACAACTCAAACTCGAGATCAACCTGCCCGAGCATCAGGACACCCAGTTCCGGTCGTCGATGGGCGGTTCGTTGTTCGGCAGCAACCCGCACTACTGCGCGGTCGACCGTCCGAAGGATCCGACGGCATTGGCCTGTGCGTGGGAGTCATCCGGCATCCGTGTGTTCGACATCCGCGACCTGTCCGCGATCAAGGAGATCGCCTACTACAACCCGCCGGCACAGAAGGGCGCCACCGCGCTCAGCCGGCCCAACTCGCCGCACGTGCTGGGCTCGATCATCGGCGCCCCGGGGATCGAATTCCTCAGCCTCGGAATGTCTCTCGCGAACGGGCGAGCCAAGCTGAACGACATGATCGGTCCGCGGATCGGCATGGTCGTGGGTGGTGACATGGCCACCGACTGGTGCTTCTCCCCGCCGGAGTTCCGCGGCAACAAGATCTTCACCACCTGCTCCGACGGCGGTTTCTACGCGCTCGAGTTGAGCAGCCGGGTCTACATCCCGCCGCCGGATCAGGATTCGTTCCTCGGATGACCGAACGGCACACCGACAGGCGCACCGGCATACAGCGACCCGCGTGGCCGCAGATCGCCGGACTGACCTCGCTGGCGGTACTGCTCGTGGCGATCGGAATCGTCGTGGGTTCGGTGTGGTCACCTGGTTCGCAGGACGACGTGACGACGATGAGTGCTGCCGACATCGGCTTCGCGCAGGACATGTCGGCGCACCACGATCAGGCACTGCTGATGGCCCGGACGATTCTCGCCGCCCCCGATGTGGACCCGACGATCCGCGGACTGGCCGACCAGCTCGTCGTCGCCCAGTCCGCGGAGAGCGCCACGATGCGCGGTTGGCTGCAGTTCTTCGGGCTGCCGCTCACCTCGGACTCGCCGATGTCATGGATGCCCCACGACGATTCGCATTCACACGGCCATCCGTCGGCGGCGACGCCCGACACCCCACCCATGCCGGGCATGGCGAGCACCGACGAACTCGGCCGACTCGCCACACTGCGTGGCGATGAGGCCGAGAAACTGTTCCTGCAGTTGATGATCCGTCACCACCGCGGCGGTCTCGACATGGCTCAGGCTGCGTACAACGACGACCGTTCCGCACCGGCGACAAAGCAACTCGCCCTGAACATGCTCGGCGACCAGGGCAACGAAATCGGTCAGATGTCGATGCTCCTGAAGGAACGCGGCGCCGAACCCCTGCCCACCTGAACCTTCTGGATTGAACCCCTCTGGGCCGTCAGTCGGTCTTGGGATGCAACGTGAACATCTCCCAGACCTCTTTCTGGTCCGCCGCCCACGGGTCGTAGACGAAGGGGGCGTGCCGCAACGCCATTCCCGCCTTCCGGGGCGTCCGGTCGGCCTTGAAACCGTTACAGGACTTGCACGCCGCGACCTGGTTGCCGAAAGTGCTGGGCCCTCCCTGGGATACCGGCAGGATGTGGTCCACCGTGTCGGCGGGACCGTCACAGTAGGCGCAGATCCACTGGTCACGACGAAGGATCGTCGCGTTGGAGGCGTAGGAATCCATCGTCTTGCCTGCGTACGGACGGTAGGCGTCCCGCTTGATCGCCACCACCTTGTGAATGGGCAGTGACACCGTCGGCGAATGGACCACGCGCACCAGGGGGGTGCCCTCGACGTTGCGCGCGACCTCGGTGGTCAGCAGGACGGCAGCGCGCCGCCAGGTGACGCGCGCGAGGATCTGTAATCCCGCATTCGTGACGAAGATGGTCATGGATACTCCTCGATGCGTGGGCGAGTGAGCGCGCCGACCATCGAGGTTCACGACCTCAGGAACTGGTGACGCTGGATGTGATTGGTCCGGACCGGGTTCGGGCTGGTAGCCCGTACCGGCAGCCGAGGTCGGTCATCCGCCACTCGCGAACGAACACCGCCATACCGATCGACATCTGCGCCACCTCCTTTCAGTTCTCTTCTGGTCTGCTGTCCGCCACGATAACCGCGGTCAGCGGAGCCTGCCACCGTTCAAGCCGTGTGTTCGCCGATGTTCACGTGCTGAACACAGTGTGTTCGCGGCCTGCCGGGCCGATCTCAGAAGATGTCGGGGAGGTCCTCCGACACCGTGTTCGGGTACGTCGCCGACCGCTTCTCCAGGAACGACATGACGCCCTCGTAGACGTCGCCGGACTGGCCGCGGTAGAAGATCGCCTTCGAATCGGCGTGATGGGCGTCGAGCGGGCTGGGCGCCCCGGCCATCCGCCACAACAGCTGGCGGGTCAGCGCGGCCGAGACGGGGGCGCTGCCCGCGGTCATCTCGCGCGCCACGGCGATCGCGGTCTCGAGGACCTTGTCCTTCGGCACGACCTGCTGGATCAGTCCGCGCTCGTGCGCCTCGTCGACCTGCACCATCTTGGCGCCGATCGTCCACTGCAGAGCGGTCGGCAGGCCGACGAGTCGCGGGAGGAACCAGCTCGACGCCGCCTCCGGAACGAGGCCGCGGGCGGCGAAGACGAAGCCGAATTTGGCATCTTCGGAAGCGATCCGGACGTCGGCGGGCAGGGTCATGGTGACGCCGACACCGGCCGACGGGCCGTTGATCGCGGCGACGATCGGCTTCAGCGAGGCGAACATGCGCAGCGTCAGTTTGCCGCCCTCGTCCGCCGGGACCTCGTCGCCGGCGACCTCCGAGGATGCGTCGAAGGTGGACCCGCCTTCCTCCAGGTCGGCGCCGGCGCAGAACGCCCGACCGGTACCGGTGAGCACCACGGCGCGCACGGAGTCGTCGGCGTCGGTCTCGTCGAATGCCGCTCGGAGCTCCTCGCCCATCTGCACCGTGAAGGCGTTGAGACGATCGGGGCGGTTGAGCCGGAAGATCGCGATGTCGCCGTCGCGCTCGACGGTGATGGTGGGTTCGGCCTGGGTGGCCTTCCGGCCGGCCTTTGATGTATCGCTCGTCACACGGGTGATGCTATCGAGAGCCGTCACCGACGATGCAGGCGGCCGATACAAAACGGCGGCGCCACCCTTTCGGGTGACGCCGCCGTCTGTGTCAGATCAGCTGAGGTCAGCTCGCGTCCGAACCGCCGTCGCCTGCCTTGGACAGCTCGACCGGTGCATCCGGAACCGCACGCGGCTTCTCCGAACCGGTGAAGGTGAACTTGGCGTCCTCGCCGTCGCCTTCGCCGTCCCAACCCTCGACGTCGACCAGGACGATCTGTCCGGGCGCGATGTCGCCGAACAGGATCTTCTCCGAGAGCTGGTCCTCGATCTCGCGCTGGATGGTGCGACGCAGCGGACGCGCACCGAGCACCGGATCGAAACCGCGCTTGGCCAGCAGCGACTTCGCGCGGTCGGTGACCTCGAGGGACATGTCCTTGTTCTTCAGCGCAGCTTCCACGCGCGTCAGCATGAGGTCGACCATCTGGATGATCTCGTCACGCGTGAGCTGGTGGAACACGACGATGTCGTCGATACGGTTGAGGAACTCGGGCCGGAAGTGCTTCTTGAGCTCGTCGTTGACCTTCTGCTTCATCCGCTCGTAGCCGGACTTGGTGTCGTCCTTCGACGAGAAGCCCATGCCCACGGCCTTGGAGATGTCGCTCGTACCGAGGTTCGAGGTGAAGATCAGCACGGTGTTCTTGAAGTCGACCGTACGACCCTGACCGTCGGTGAGACGGCCGTCCTCGAGGACCTGCAGCAGGGTGTTGTAGATCTCCGAGTGGGCCTTCTCGATCTCGTCGAACAGCACCACCGAGAACGGCTTGCGGCGCACCTTCTCGGTGAGCTGGCCGCCCTCCTCGTAACCGACGTAGCCGGGAGGGGCACCGAACAGACGCGACGCGGTGAACCGGTCGTGGAACTCGCCCATGTCGATCTGTATGAGCGCATCGTCCTCGCCGAACAGGAAGTTGGCCAGCGCCTTGGAGAGCTCGGTCTTACCGACACCGGACGGGCCGGCGAAGATGAACGAGCCCGACGGACGCTTCGGATCCTTCAGGCCGGCGCGGGTGCGTCGGATCGCCTTCGAGACCGCCTTGACGGCGTCCTCCTGGCCGATGATCCGCTTGTGCAGCTCCTCCTCCATGCGGAGCAGACGCGTGGTCTCCTCCTCGGTGAGCTTGAACACCGGGATACCGGTCCAGTTGCCCAGGACCTCGGCGATCTGCTCGTCGTCGACCTCGGCCACGACGTCCATGTCGCCGCTGCGCCACTGCTTCTCCCGCTCGGCACGCTCGGCGACCAGCTGCTTCTCCTTGTCGCGGAGGCTGGCGGCCTTCTCGAAGTCCTGCGCGTCGATCGCGCTCTCCTTCTCCTTGCGTGCGTCGGCGATGCGCTCGTCGAACTCGCGCAGGTCTGGCGGCGCGGTCATCCGGCGGATGCGCATGCGTGCACCGGCCTCGTCGATGAGGTCGATCGCCTTGTCCGGCAGGAACCGGTCGTTGATGTAGCGATCGGCCAGCGTGGCGGCGGCGACGAGCGCACCGTCGGTGATCGAGACGCGGTGATGCGACTCGTAGCGGTCACGCAAACCCTTGAGGATCTCGATCGTGTGCTCGACCGACGGCTCGCCGACCTGGACCGGCTGGAAGCGACGCTCGAGAGCGGCGTCCTTCTCGATGTACTTGCGGTACTCGTCGAGGGTCGTCGCACCGATGGTCTGCAGCTCGCCGCGGGCCAGCTTCGGCTTGAGGATGCTGGCGGCGTCGATCGCACCCTCGGCGGCACCTGCGCCGACGAGCGTGTGCAGCTCGTCGATGAACAGGATGATGTCGCCGCGGGTGTTGATCTCCTTGAGGACCTTCTTCAGGCGTTCCTCGAAGTCACCGCGGTAGCGGCTGCCCGCGACCAGCGAACCGAGGTCGAGGGTGTAGAGCTGCTTGTCCTTGAGCGTCTCGGGGACCTGGCCGTTGACGATTGCCTGCGCGAGGCCCTCGACGACGGCGGTCTTGCCGACGCCGGGCTCGCCGATGAGAACAGGGTTGTTCTTGGTGCGGCGGCTCAGGACCTGCATGACCCGCTCGATTTCCTTTTCCCGGCCGATGACCGGGTCGAGTTTGCCCTCGGCGGCGGCAGCGGTCAGGTTGCGACCGAACTGGTCGAGGACCAGCGAGGTGGACGGGGTGCCGGACTCGCTGCTGCGACCGCCGGTGCCCGCCTCCTGCGGTTCCTTGCCCTGGTAGCCGCTCAGGAGCTGGATGACCTGCTGGCGGACCCGGTTGAGGTCGGCGCCGAGCTTGACCAGGACCTGCGCGGCGACACCCTCACCCTCGCGGATGAGGCCGAGCAGGATGTGCTCGGTACCGATGTAGTTGTGGCCGAGCTGCAGGGCCTCGCGCAGCGAGAGCTCCAGCACCTTCTTGGCACGCGGGGTGAACGGGATGTGCCCGGACGGCGCCTGCTGGCCCTGGCCGATGATCTCCTCGACCTGACTGCGGACACCTTCCAGAGAGATCCCGAGCGACTCGAGCGCCTTGGCAGCCACGCCCTCGCCCTCGTGGATGAGGCCGAGGAGGATGTGCTCGGTACCGATGTAATTGTGGTTGAGCATCCGCGCTTCTTCTTGGGCCAGAACCACAACCCGTCGCGCGCGGTCGGTGAACCGTTCGAACATTGTTCTCCCTCACATTGCTAGCGCCCCGGCCGCCGCGAGAACCACCTCGTGTGTCCGGTCGGGACAACGCGGTGCGGGTAGGCGACGACCAGCCTGCTTCTACTCTAGAGGTCGTCTCGGGTGTACCTGCAGTTAACGCCCGTGCAGACTGCACGGATTGACCGCGACGGCGGGGATGTGCACTGTACAACTGCGCAGGCCGGGGCGGTGTTCCCGGTCCGCTACGCCGAGAGCGAACGGGCCGCCGGATCACCCGATATCACCCGATATGAGGAAGAACCGGGCTCAGACCGACAAGACCGAGAGAATATTGCCCGACGGGTCGGTGAACCAGGCGATGTCCGGCTCCCCGTCACCACCCCGCACGATGCCCCGCTCGTCGTGCTCGAAACCGTCGTAGCGCAGGATCTCGACCCCCTTGCCGACGAGGTCGTCGACCGTCTTCGCGAGGTCGTCGACGGCGATGTTCAGCACGGTGAACCCCCCCGACCGGTGATCGTCCTTCGGGTACACCATCACCGTCGTCTGACGGCTCACCCGGACACCGGCCACACCCATCGGATAGCGCAGCACCCGCATTCCGAGGACGTCCCGATAGAAGCGCTCGGCCTCGTCGAGGTCGCGGACCGCGAAAGTGCTGCACGTCGACGCGGGCGGCCCCAGCGCGATCTCCTCCGCGTCGGAGAACCAGACGATCTGGATCCAGTTGCCGTCGGGATCGGTGGCCGTCCCGAGGAAGTTGCCGTCGCGTTCCTCGAGGGGACTGATCCACTCGGCGCCGAGCGAGTCCAGGCGCGCAGCGGTCGCGCGCGGGTCGTCGACCTCCACGTTCAGGATCGAGCGGGCGCCGTCGCCGTTGGGGCCGGACACATCGTCGCGTTTGTCGAACATGAGGTAGAAGCCGTCGAGTTCGACGACGTCGTAGCCGGGCCCGCCGTCGCCGGTGGACTCGACCTTCGCCTCGAACGCCGTCGCGTACCAGTGCGCGAGTCGTGCGGGGTCGTCGCTGGACAGGAGCATTGAGCCGATCGTTGCGGTTGCCATACCAATCCTGACCGGACGAGGGCGCCGAATTCATCGGTCACGACCGAGTCGGGCAATTCACCCGACCGCCCCGATCAGGAGAGGCTAGCGTCACAGGTCATGAGTGCCGGCGAAAGACCTGCAGTCCCGTCCACTCCCGCCTCCCCGGACACCGGGGAACCGTCACGACGTCCGAGTTCGGTCAACCTGACCGTCTTCGTCGCGTCGGCCGCCATCGTGCTCGCCTTCGCGATCTGGGCGCTGGCCGCACCGGCTGCGGCGGAGACCGTCATCAACGACGTCCGCGATTTCATCACCCGCTGGTTCGGCTGGTGGTACTTCATCCTCGCCACCGCGATCGTCGGTCTCGTCGTGTTCCTCGGTGTCAGCAAGTACGGGCGGTACCGCCTCGGGCCGGAAGAGTCCCGTCCCGAGTACAGCTTGTTCACCTGGACGTCGATGCTGTTCGCCGCAGGCATCGGTATCGACCTGATGTTCTTCTCGGTCGCCGAGCCGGTCACCCATTTCCTCACCCCGCCGACCGGCGTCCCGGAGAGCAACTTCGCGGCACGGGAAGCCGTGACGTGGACGGTCTTCCACTACGGGATCACCGGCTGGGCGATGTACGCGCTGATGGGCGGTGCCCTGGCCTATTTCGCGTTCCGGCACAACCTGCCGCTGACCATCCGCGCGGCCCTGTACCCGATCTTCGGCAAGCGCGTCGAGGGACGATGGGGCGACGCGATCGACGTCGCGGCCGTGCTCGGCACCATCTTCGGCATCGCGACCTCGCTGGGAATCGGCGTCGTACAGCTCAACTTCGGCCTCAACGAGATCTTCGGCATCGAGCAGGGCAAGGCCGCCCAGATCGGGCTCATCGCCCTGTCGGTGGTCATCGCCACCGCATCGGCGACGTCCGGTGTGGACAAGGGTATTCGGCGGTTGTCCGAGATCAACGTGATCCTCGCGATCGTGATGCTCGTCTACATCACGGTCGCCAAGGACGCGGGCTTCCTGCTCAACGGTCTGGTCCAGAACGCGGGCGACTACGTGTCGACGTTCGCCGACCGCACCCTCGACACCTTCGCGTGGGATCAGGTGAATCCCGCGCCGGGACAGGACGCTCGGGCCTTCGTCGACGGCTGGACGCTGTTCTTCTGGGCCTGGTGGGTGGCCTGGGCGCCGTTCGTGGGACTGTTCCTGGCGCGTATCTCCCGCGGACGGACGTTGCGGCAGTTCATCTTCGGCGTCCTCGTGGTCCCGTTCAGCTTCATCCTCATCTGGATCTCGATCTTCGGGAACAGCGCCCTGGCTGTCGCCCGCGGTGATCAGGAGTTCGCCGAGACCACCGCCTCGACCCCGGAGGCCGGCTTCTACTCGCTGCTCGAGCAGTACCCGGGGGCAACGCTGCTGATCGGTGTCGCGACCATCACCGGCCTGCTGTTCTATGTGACCAGCGCCGACTCGGGTTCGCTGGTGATGGGCAACTTCACCAGCCGCCTCACCGACCCGATGGCCGATTGCCAACGCTCCCTTCGCATCTTCTGGTCGGTCGCCATCGGCCTGCTGACCCTGTCGATGCTGTTCGCCGGAGGTGGCGACGGATCGATCCTGACCTTGCAGGCCGCGACCGTCATCATGGGCCTGCCCTTCTCCTTCGTCCTCGGCCTGATCGGGGTGTCACTACTGCGTGCGGTACGCAACGAGTCGTACAAACTCGACAGCTTCCGTACGACGCTGCCGAAGGTGATCGCGGTCGGACGCGGGCCGACCGAACACGGCAGCTGGCGACAACGCCTGGTCGGAACACTCCGGTTCCCCGGTCGGGTCGCCACCCGCAGGTACATCACGGCGACGGTTGTCCCGGCGATGCACGAGGTCGCGGAACAGTTCGGTCGGGAGGGCGTCACGGCGACGGTCGACGAGTCGGAGGTCAACGAGGGTTTGCCGTCGCCTCGCCTCATCGTCGAACTCGCCGACGTCCCGGCCTTCGAGTACTGCGTGTGGCCGGTGTCCGCACCGACGCCCACGTATGCGGTTCGCAGCCAGCGTTCCGACGACCGGTACTTCCGGTGCGAGGTATACCTGACCGAGGGTTCACAGGGATATTCGTTGTCGGGGTACAACCGTGAACAGATCATCGGCGACATTCTCGATCAGTACGAACGACATCTGGGTTATCTCCATCTACGTGACTCGGCCGCCGATCACCACGACCCTGCCGCCGACCTCCCGGACACCGTCGCCGGCACCGGATTCCCGAACGCCGGTACGGTCGCAGAGGCGGACATACCCGACAGCGATCCGGAAGGAGCGCCTGCTCCATGAGCGAGACTCTCTACATCGACGGCCGGTGGTGCGCCGCGAGATCCGGCAAGACCCGCGAGATACGCTGCCCGGCCGACAATTCCATGGTGGGTGTGGTCGCCGAGGCGTCCGCGGACGACACCGAGGCGGCGATCGCAGCTGCCCGGCGCGCCTTCGATATCGGGGAGTGGAGCGCCACCCCGGCCGCCGAGCGGGGCGATCTCCTCCTCCGCGTCGCCGATCAGATCGATGCGCGCCGAGACGAATTCGTCCGAGCCGAGACCCTCGACACGGGCAAACGTCCGTATGAGTCGGATATCGACATGACCGACATCGCCAACTGCTTCCGGTATTTCGGAAAGCTGGCCGCGCAGGACGCCGGTCGTGTCGTCGACACCGGGTCGCCCGATGCCGATTCGCGGATCGTCTACGAACCGGTCGGCGTCTGCGGCCTCATCACGCCGTGGAACTATCCGCTGCTGCAGGCGGCGTGGAAGGTGGCGCCCGCCCTGGCGGCCGGCAACACCTTCGTCCTCAAACCCGCCGAGCTGACGCCGCACACCTCGATCCTCCTGCTGGAAGTGCTTGACGGCCTCGGCCTTCCGGCCGGGGTTGCGAACCTCGTACTCGGCGCCGGAGCGGATGCGGGAGCGCCGCTGTCGTCGCATCCCGACGTCGACCTGGTCTCCTTCACCGGCGGACTGGTGACGGGGCGGGTCATCGCGCGCGAGGCCGCGGCGACGGTGAAGAAGGTGGCCCTCGAACTCGGCGGCAAGAACCCGAACGTCGTGTTCGCGGACGCCTGCGCCACCGACGATCTGCTCGCCGCCGCGGTGGACAACGCACTCAACGCGGCGTTCTTGCACTCGGGTCAGGTGTGTTCCGCGGGCGCACGACTCGTCGTCGAGGAGTCGGCGCACGACCGGTTCGTCGACGAACTGGTCCGGCGCGCCGAGCAGATCCGTCTGGGACTGCCGTACTCCGAGGGCACCGAGACCGGACCGCTGATCTCCGAGGCGCATCGCGACAAGGTGCACGCCTACGTCGAACAGGCCCGAGCCGACGGCGCGATCATCCGCACCGGCGGCGCCTTCGCGACCGGCGACCAGGGGTCGGGCAGCCTCGACGACGGCTGGTTCTACCTGCCCACCGTCATCGACGGCGCCGACCGTTCGATGGCCTGTGTGCACGACGAGGCCTTCGGCCCCACCGTGACCGTCGAGACCTTCACCACCGAGGACGAGGCGGTGAGGTTGGCCAACGACACCGTCTACGGTCTCGCCGGGGCGGTGTGGTCGGCCGACGCCGCCCGCGCCCGCCGCATCGCCGGACGCATACGGGCAGGAACGGTGTGGGTCAACGACTTCGGCCCCTACCTACCCGAGGCGGAGTGGGGCGGCTACGGCCAGTCCGGCTTCGGACGTGAGCTCGGACCGTCGGGTCTGGCCGAGTACCGCAAGGCCAAGCACGTCTACGAGAATCTCCGGCCGGGTGTGACCGGCTGGTTCGAGAACCGGAAGGGGCCGCAGTGAGCGAGTCGCACGGCACGGAGACCTACGACTACGTGGTCGTCGGCGGCGGTTCGGCGGGCGCCGCGGTGGCGTCCCGGTTGTCCGAGGACCCGTCGGTCACGGTGTGCCTGCTGGAAGCCGGCCCGTCCGATGTCGGGGACGACGCGATCCTGCGACTCGACCGTTGGATGGAGCTGCTCGAATCCGGGTACGACTGGGACTATCCCATCGAGCCGCAGCGCAACGGCAACGACTTCATGCGGCACGCCCGCGCAAAGGTGCTGGGCGGCTGCAGTTCCCACAACAGCTGCATCGCGTTCTGGGCACCGCGAGAGGACCTCGACTCCTGGGAGCGCGACTTCGGTTGTGCAGGCTGGGGTTCGGAGGAGCTGTATCGACTCTTCCCTCGGATCGAGACCAACGACGCCCCCGGCGACCATCACGGCCGCAGCGGACCCGTCCACATCATGACGGTGCCGCCGAACGACCCGTGCGGTGTCGCCGTGCTCGATGCCTGTGAGGCCGTCGGCATCCCGCGGACCGAGTTCAACAGCGGGAAGACGGTCGTCAACGGCGCCAACTTTTTTCAGATCAACCGACGTCCCGACGGAATCAGGGCGTCGTCGTCGGTGAGTTATCTGCACCCGCACCTCGATCGGCCGAATCTCACGATCCGTACCGGATCCTGGGCCAAGCGGATCGTCATCGAGAAGATCGACGGCGAGCTCCGGGCCGTCGGCGTCGACATCACCGACAACGCGTTCGGCCGGACGACCAGGATCGACGCCGGACGCGAGGTGATCGTGTCGGCGGGGGCCATCGACACCCCGAAACTGCTGATGCTCTCGGGGATCGGGCCGGCCGATGATCTTCGTCAGCACGAACTCGACGTCTTCGTCGACTCCCCCGGCGTCGGCGAACACCTCCAGGACCATCCCGAGGGCGTCATCGGATTCGAGACGAAAAAGCCCATGACACAGGAGTCGACCCAGTGGTGGGAGGCCGGCATCTTCACGACCGTCGACGATGATCTGGATCGGCCGGACCTCATGATGCATTACGGCAGCGTGCCCTTCGACATGCACACCCTGCGCCAGGGGTACCCGACCAGTGAGAACACCTTCTGCCTCACCCCGAATGTCACCCATGCGCGATCGCGGGGCACGGTGAAGCTGCGCTCCCGTGATTTCCGGGACAAGCCGCGCGTCGACCCGCGGTACTTCACCGACCCCGAGGGTTACGACATGCGGATCATGACCGCAGGCCTGCGCAAGGCGCGCGAGATCGCTTCCGCCGCACCGCTGCGAGAATGGGTTGCGCGCGAACTGTATCCGGGACCGGACACCACCGGTGACGAGGAACTGGCCGACTACATCCGTCGCACCCACAACACCGTCTACCACCCGGTGGGCACGGTACGGATGGGACCGCCGGACGACGAGATGTCGCCGCTCGACCCCGAACTGCGGGTCAAGGGCGTGGCGGGCCTGCGCGTCGCCGACGCGTCGGTCTTCCCCGAGCACACCACGGTGAACCCGAACCTGACCGTGATGCTCGTCGGGGAACGGTGTGCCGAGCTGGTGGCCGGCAGCTAGGTCCGGAACGAGTCGACGATGCGGTCGAGGACCGCGGCGACCTCCGCGGTCGCTGCGTCCCGGTCCTGCGCCGCAGCGACGTACAGGGCGGCCTCGTCGAGCGCACCGATCGCGACGTGGGCGAGGGGTCGGGTCGGCTGATCGACGGCCTGACCGGCCGCGATCGCGGCCTGGATCAACCCCTCGACGAGGGCGAAACCGAACTCTTCACCTCGCGCGCGCCATTGCGCCCAGCCGAGGACGGACGGTGCCTCGACGAGGGTGATCCGGTGTACCGAGGGCTCGGTGCAGAGTTCGAGGAAGAGCCGCATGCCCGTCTTGAGCGCGACGATCGGGTCCTCGGCGGCGAGAGCGCCGGCGGCTTCGGCGATCTGGGCGACCACATCCTGTTCCACCGCGTCGTAGACGGCCGTGAACAGGCCCTTCTTGTCTCCGAACTGGTGGTAGAGCGCACCACGGGTCACGCCCGCCGCGTCGACGATCTCCTGGGTGCCCACGTCGGCGAAACCGCGTTCACCGAAGAGCTTGCGACCTGCGGCGATGAGCGCCGCGCGGGTGGCCGCGGTGCGTTCGGCCTGGGTCCGACGGTTGACTTTCATACAGTCTGCACGTAACTTTCGTACTCAGTGTTCGTATGTTATCCGAGTCTACGAGAAGCGGACCTCGCCATGGCAAACATGCTGCCGACCGTCGAACTCCCGTCCGGTGTGATCGAGTACGCCACGTACGGACCCACCGACACCACACTTCCGCCGATCGTCTTCATGCACGGCGCCGTCGTCGACCATCGCCTGTGGGAACCGGTGGCCGAGCTCCTCGCCGAACGCGGCCACCGTTGCTTCGTCCCGTTGATGCCGCTCGGTTCGCACCGGATCCCGTGGGGGCCGGACGCGGATCGTTCGCCGCGCGGGGCGAGCCGGCTGCTCCGCGAGTTCGTCGGACACTTCGACCTGTCGCCGGCGACCCTGGTGGCCAACGACACCGGCGGCGCGGTCACCCAGTTCGCGCTCGACGAGGATCCCCGCTTCGTGAGACGCGTCGTGTTCACCAACTGCGATGCCTTCGATCTGTTTCCGCCGCAACCGTTTCGGCTGTTCTTCGCATTGATGCGACACCGGTTGTTGCTGAAGCCCCTGGTCGATTCGATGCGGCTCAAGACCCTCCGGCATTCCCCGCTCGGCGTCGGCCTGCTGCTCAACGATCCCGACCCCGACGTCACCGCCTCCGTGTTCGTTCCCCTGCAAGACGACGTCCGCATCCGCGACGACTTCAGAGCGTTCCTGCGCGAGATCAGCCCAGCGGAGCTCGCCATCGTGACCGCCCGCATGTCGCGGGTCGACCTGCCCGTCCGCTTCGTGTGGGGCCGTGACGATCGGTGTTTCACCCTGGAACACGGCCGGCGGTTCGCCTCGGTCTTCACCGGAGCCGACGGCGAGGGTGCCCGGTTCGTCGAGATCGCCGACGCCCGAACGTTCGTGTCGCTGGACCAGCCGCATGCGGTGGCGGCGGAGATCGCGACGTTCACCGCGGAAGAGTCGGAGAAGAAACTTCGCTGAAGGGCGTCGGATTCCGGGCCCCCCGCACGACGATGAATACGTGAGCAGCGACCACTCCGATTCTTCCGGACCAGCGGGACTGCTGGCGGTGTACGACCAGGCACTGCCGGCGGTGTATGGATTCGTCGTCCGGCGCTGCGCGGATCGCCGAACCGCCGAGGACGTCACGTCGGAGACCTTCCTGGCCGCCATGGACTCCGTTCGCCGGCACCGGGGCACCGAACCGACGACTCCCTGGCTCATCGGGATCGCGCGGCACAAGCTCGCCGACCACTGGCGGCGTGCTCAACGCACACCGGAACCGGTCGACGACGTCCCCGACCACGGGGACGACCCGTGGGACACCGAACTCGACCGCATGGTCGCCCATCACACGCTGAGGCAACTGACGCCGATCCACCGCGCAGTCCTCACATTGCGCTACGTCGACGACCTACCGGTCGGCGAATGCGCGGAGATCCTCGGTCGCACGGTCGGTGCCACCGAGGCGCTTCTCACCCGCGCGAAGCGCGCCTTCCGCGCGGCCTACCCCGAAACACAACCCCAGAGCAGCGGGAGAGGAGGTCACGCATGAGCACCCGGAACAGCACACGCTTCGGTGAGGCACGGGATCCGCTGCACGTACTGCGCGCAGCCGACACTCCCGGCTTCGACGATCCCGTCGAACCCGACCGCGGTTTCGCCGCCTCGTTGCGCGACCGCCTCGAACGCGGGGCGAACCTACCGCAAGGAGTCATCATGGCCACCGCAACACAATTCGACGAACTGACCACCACCGATACCGCCATCACATCCGACGCGATCGTCGAACGCCCCGGCGCACTTCCCTACCTCACCGTGGCGGAGCCGCAGGCCGCCATCGACTGGTACATCGCCAATCTCGGCGCGCGGCTGCGTGGGCAGCCGATCGTCATGGACGACGGCGTCATCGGTCACGCCGAGCTCGAGATCGGCGGCGGTGTCATCTATCTCGCCGCCGAGTTCCCGGATCTGGGACTGCGGGCGCCTGCCCCCGGTCACGTGTCGGTGAGTCTGATGGTCGCGGTCGACGACACCGACACAGCCATCGCGACGACCGCCCGGGCCGGCGCCTCCGTCACCCGTGAACCCTACGAGGCGCACGGCACGCGGACCGGGGTCATCGTCGACCCGTTCGGTCACCGCTGGATGCTGACCGGACCGTCGAAGACACAGTTGTCCAACCGCATCCATCAGGGCGACATCGGCTACATGTCCCTGAACACCCCGGACGCCGCACGCGCGCGCCGGTTCTACGGCGAGGTCCTCGGTTGGGAGTTCGATCCCGAGGGGCGTCGTGTGACCAATATCGGTCACCGGCTGGGCATCTTCGAGACAGACGGCGACCCGACGGTGTTCTGCGCCTACGCCGTCGACGATCTCGAGGCGGCCCATGCGCGCATCGTCGCAGCCGGCGGACAGGGCGAATTCGGGTCGAGTCCCGACGGGCACCGGATCGTCGACGCCGTCGACGCCCAGGGCGTGCGATTCGCGGTGTACGCCACCGAACCCGGCGACGTGCGGCCTGCCCAACATCCCCGCGGCATCGGCGCGATGAGCTACCTGACCGTGCTCACGCCGGACAGCGCGCGCTACCGGGACTTCTACGGATCAGTGCTCGGCTGGACGTTCCACGGCGGTCGCATCGACGACGGCTGGGAGGTCGACGATGTACGACCCCAGGTCGGGATCGCCGGTGGCGCCGACACTTCCGTGGCGGTCCCGATGTGGGTGACCGACGATGTCGAGGGGGCGGTCGCACGTGTCCGCGCCGCTGGTGGCAGCGTCCTCGAGGAGCCCCGCACCGCTCCTTACGGCATCTCCGCGCGGTGCACCGACGACCAGGGAGCGCAGTTCTACCTCGGCCAGTTGTTCTGAGGGAGCCTGACTGTCAGACTTCATTTCGATGTTGCGACTTCGATCGAGGTCGCAACGTCGAGATGAAGTCTGGAAGTGGAAGGACCGATTCTCGCGTAACCCATTGCTGCACAACCTCTTGCCACCGCGCCTGTGGATGAGTATCTGTTCTTGTCGGTGGGGTGTTCTACCTTGGTTGGTGACAGATTCAGCCAACCAGGTTGGGCTGTAGACGTTGTGGGGGCAGCGTGTCAGACAAGTGGACCGATCTACCGGCCGAGTTCCTCGCCGGGGTCGATCCTGCCCACCCCGAATCGTCCGACACCGCAACACATATGACACGGATGCGGTCGATCCGCCACGGCGAGGCCTTCCTGGCCTGGTCTCGCTACCAGTCGATCGCCACCGTCTACGACCAACTCGTCCTCAACAGCACCGGCGGCTTTTTCATCGATCGCTACACCGAAATGGTCACCCGAGTGTGCCGCGAAGACGCCATCACCCGCTACCAGGCCGATCAGTGGGTCGGCGAAGCACTCGCGCTGCGCGAGCGGCTGCCGAAGGTGTTGACCACCCTGCGTGATGGCATCGTGTCGCGCGCACTGATCCAGACCGTCCTGTCCCGCACCGACCTGATCACCGACGACACGATCATGGCCGACCTCGACACCGAGATCGAACACATCCTGCGCAGCCGTAAGGGCGCCTGGTCGAAGCCGAAGCTCCGCGACATGGTCGATCGCCTGGTGTTCCGGCATGATCCCGATGCGGTGCGTGAGCGGCGTCGTGAAGCCGTGGACAAGCGCGGTATGTATACGGAGAATTTCGTCGACGGCACCGGTGAGATCACCGGCGTGATGGTCGCCGAGAACGTGCGCATCGCGGCGAAAGCCGTGAAAGCGTTGGCCGACACCGTCTGCGCCCATGATGGTCGCAACCGTAACCAGCGCAACTCTGATGCCATGTTCGCGTTGTTGACCGGCACCGCCTACGAATGCCAGTGCGGGCGTGAGGAGTGCGCCGCCGACATCCCCGACCCCGACGAGGTTGTCCGGTCGGTGAGCACCGAGGTCGTCATCCACGTCGTCACTGACGCCGCCACCCTCGCCGGCGCGCCCGGTATCGGCTGGGTGGACGGGCACGGTGTCGTCTCCGATGACCATGTCCGTGACCTCGCGCAGCGGCCCGACGCCACCATCAAACCTGTCACCCCGGTGCGCACGCCACCAGCCCGCGTAGTTGCCGAAGACGCTGCGTCGAAAGACGTCGTGATCGTCTACCCGGGTGCGCAACCGGCTGATCCGTACCGGCCGACCGCTGCTTGCGCCGATTTCGTGCGCGTGCGCGACGGCTACTGCACCGAACCCGGCTGCCCGAGCTCGTCATTCGACAGCGACCTCGACCACGTCACCGAGTACGACCGCACCAGCCCAACCCAGGGTGGGGCGACGTCGAGCGAGAACCTCAACGCCAAATGCCGGTTCGGGCATTTGCACAAAACCTTCGGCGACTGGATCGACACCCAGTGCCGCGACGACGACGGCCACCTGGTCACCGAATACCGCACCCCCGAAGGCTTCACCATCCCCGGTGACGCCGAAACCCTGGAAGACTTCTTCCCCAACCTGCGACGCATCCGCTACGAACAACCACCCCAGGCACCACCCACACCCAGAGTGATCACCGGGGACGACGCTCCCTCCACCGACAACCGGCTCGCGCGGAAACACGCACGCCGGAGGGCCGAACGTGCCCGCAACAAGAAACAACGCCTCACCGACCAGGCAGACCCGCCACCTTTCTGACCTGGACCGAGTTGCTCGTGCCTCACATGGTTCACTCTTACCCATGTCCTCACGCTCCCGCGCCCGGGCGCTTTCGGCGCGCCTGCCGTTCGGTATCGGGACCGTCGTACTGATCCTCTGCGCAGCGATGCTCGTCACCGTCGGAGTGGTGCTCTCCGGTGGTAAGTACCAGGTGGACGACACCGAGTACGCATATGGGGAACTGCGCGACTACCACCGGGCGCCGTCCATCGCCTGGACCATCGTCGGCCACGAGGATCTGCCCGACTATCGCGACGAGGTCACCATCCAGGTCGTCGACACCTCGGACGAGGGCTGGCTCATCGCGTACCCCTCCGGCCTGGGCCGCTCGTTCACGATGGTGGACCGACGCAACGGTCGTATGCTCTGGGACTCACCCATCAACGCTGGCCAAGGCGACTGCGCCGTCAACGAGGCCGGGCAGGTGGGCTGTGCCGTCCAACTCGGCACGCCGCTCGACGACGGCTTCTATCTCGTCGACGACGCGGGACACCCGACGCAGACCTCCGAGTATCTGGACACGAAGAAGGTCGTCGGACTCGGCAACAACTTCCTGCGCGTCAACCGCGTCGGCCACCAGGTCTCGCTGAACACCCCGGCCGGGAAGACCATCTGGGCACGAACCTTCGCCGCGCCGGTCGTCGACATCGAGGTCACCGGCGACATCGTCGTCGTCAAGACCGCGGACGCCAGCCAGTACCTGGTGAACCCGACGAACGGCGACAACCGCATCGCCTGCGACCAGTGCAACATCGCCCTCTATCCGACGGGCGTGACCGTCGAGCACCAGGACCACAACGCCGAGCGGGTCACCAGCTACGCCACTGTCAACGGACGCGTCGACGCGGACCCCGTCGACGACTCAGAAGGCCTGCAGGTGGAGTCCGGTCCGTCGACGCTTGCGCTGCTGACCGCGTCCAACCGCATCTTCGCCGACCGCGGGGAGTACGAGGTCCGCGACCCGGCCCGACACGGCGCTCTGTGGCGGATCAGCGACCGGGAACTCTCCAAGTCAGGGGCCATCGCCTGCGGCTCACTGGTCAACTTCGGGCGCCTCGACGGTTCGCGGACGACGTACGCGCTCGCGGACGGCAAGCACATCGGCAGCGGTCCGCCGCCCGGTCCGGAGCAACCCATCCTGGCCAATCCGGCCTGCATCGGGTCGACGGACACCACCATGATCCTCTCGAACCAGGGACAGCTGACCGCTCTGACGCCGGAGAACACCGTGGCCTGGGAACAGGGCGTCGGCTCCCCCGGGCTGATCAAAGTCGTCGAGGGTTACATCGTCCTCAGCGAGGGCGCCACGATGTCCGTTCTGCGTCCGAATTGAGGCTCGTGTGGGCCGTCTCACATCGACACGAGTGCGCCCGCGGCTACCTGCGAAGACACACAGTCGTTCAACTGTCCAGACCTAGGTTGGTCACGGACAGATAACGCTTTGCTCACGACCACGTGTACGGTCGGCTCGGTTCCGAAAGCACGAACCATCAGCAGTACACGCGAGGTCAGAGTTTTGGGTAAGCATTCCAAGCCACGGAAGAAAACACGCACACCGCTGTGGGCCACGGCCCTCCTCCCCGTCGGGGTCCTGGCGGGCGCGGCGACCGCAGGAGCCGAGCTGTCCCACCCGACAGCCGCCCCGGAGCCCAGCATCCCCGCCAAGGGCGTGACGGCCACCGCGGCCCCGGCCCTCACCCCCGCGGCGAACGTCCACCCGGTCGCCCCGGCACCGAAGCCGGCACCCGCCCCGGTCATCCGACCGGCGAGCGTCACCTCCGGCGCGGTCCCCGTGACCAACTACGACGCCTACACGAAGGCAGCGAAGACCATCGCCGACACCAACCCGCGCTGCGGCATCGACTGGAAGGTCATCGCCGGCATCGGCAAGGTCGAGTCCCATCACGCCGACCAGGGCAACGTCAATCCCGACGGCGTGCTGCGCAGTGCCATCTTCGGCCCCGTCCTCGACGGCTCGCTCGGCGGCAACGAGGTCATCAGCGACACCGACGGCGGTGAGCTCGACGGCGACGCGGCCTACGACCGCGCGGTCGGCCCCATGCAATTCCTGCCGTCGACCTGGAAGGCCTACGCGGCCGACGGCAACGGTGACGGAAAGTCGGACCCGCAGAACATCTTCGACGCGGCGCTGACCACTGCGCGCTACCTGTGCGACGACCACCTGGACCTGCGCAACCCGGCGTCGCTGACCACCGCGATCCTGCGGTACAACAACTCGATGGAGTACGTGAACAACGTACTCGGGTTCGCGCGTTCCTACTGACCCGAACTACTGCTGGGCTAAAAACGCCTGTAGCGCAGCGGAATACATCGGCACGTCGGCGGCACCCATCAGTTCGCGCGCGGAGTGCATCGCGAGCTGTGGAGCCCCGACGTCGATCGTCGCCAGTCCCGTGCGGGTCGCGGTGATCGGTCCGATCGTCGAACCGCAGGGCAGATCCGCCCGATGGACGTAGCGCTGCATCGGTACGCCGGCGTCGTCGCAGGCCATCGCGAAGACGGCCTCCCCCAGAGCATCCGAGGCGTAGCGGAGATTCTGGTTCACCTTGAGCACCGGACCGCCGCCGATCGAGATCCGATGGCCGGGCTCATGTCGCTCGGGATAGTTCGGGTGCGTCGCGTGGGCCATGTCTCCGGACAGGCACACGCTCGCCGCCATCGCCTGCAGATAGTCGGAGCGAGAACCGCCGCGCGCTAACACGATCCGCTCGCACACCGAGGCCAGGAAGTCCGATGCGGCACCGCGCTCGGAGCCGCTGCCGACCTCTTCGTGGTCGAACAGCGCCAGCATGCGGGTATTCGTCGACGACGAGCCGTCGAGCAGCGCCCGCAGTCCCGCGTAACAGGTGCCCTGATTGTCCAAACGCGGTGCGCTGAGCAGATTCTCCGCCGTACCGATCAGCGCCGAGGGCGCGATGTCGTGGGTCATCAGTTCCCAGCCCAGCAGTGTGCCGGGGTCGATCCCCGCATATTCGGCGACCCAGCCGAGGACGTCGGGGGCGCCGTCGTCGAGGCCCCAGAGTCCGTCGACGTGCCGCTGCGGATCGGGCGAGACGCCTTTCCGGTCCTCCGACAGGTGGATTGCCAGCTGCGGCACCCGTACCACTGCTTCGGTCACGTGGACGAGCGTGTGCGCCACGCGATCTCCCGCCCGATAGGCGAGTCGCCCGGACAGTCCGAGATCACGGTCGAGCCAAGAGTTGAGCCACGCGCCCCCGTAGGGTTCGAGCGCGATCATCGCCGCGCCGGCCGATGAACGGTCGGGATGCTGTTTCAGCCGGAGGTTGGGACTGTCGGTGTGCCCGCCGACGATACGAAACGCCGGACCTCCACCCGTTTCCCACGCGATGAGGGAGCCACCGCGGATCACATAGGACTTCGACGACGCCGCACTGACCGCGGACGGCCACGCCTGATCCTCGAAAAGCCGTGTGTACCCCGCATTCTCGAGCTCGCGGGCGACGGTGGCGCAGACGTGGAAGGGCGACGGCGACGCGTCGATGAACCCGCCGAGCCCGGACGCCGAGGCGCTGGTCGGGATCCTCGGTCCGGTCATACCGAGGCGAGCACCGAGTCGATCACCGAGTAGAACAGGCCGAGACCGTCGTCGCTGGGGCCGGTGAGCGGTTCGGTCGCGTGCTCGGGATGCGGCATGAGCCCGACGATCCGCCCGTTGGGGCTGGAGATCCCGGCGATGTCGAGTGCCGACCCGTTCGGATTGCGCTCCGGGTAGGTGAACACGATCAGGCCCTCACCCTCGAGCTCTTCGAGCTTGCGCTCCGACGCCACATACCGACCTTCGCCGGACTTCAGCGGGATGAGGATCTCCGCGCCCCGCTCGAACCGGGTCGTCCATGCGGTGGTGTTGTTCTCGACGCGCAGCCACTCGTCGCGGCAGATGAAATGCAGGCCCTCATTGCGGGTGAGCGCGCCCGGCAGCAGGCCGGCCTCGCACAGCACTTGGAATCCGTTGCAGATACCGAGAACCGGCATACCCTTGCCGGCCGCGTCGACGACCGAGCCCATCACCGGCGCGAAACGCGCGATGGCGCCGGCACGGAGGTAGTCGCCGTAGGAGAAGCCGCCGGGCACGATGACCGCGTCGACGCCCTTCAGGTCGGCGTCGCCATGCCACAGCGCAATGGGTTCGGCACCCGCGAGCCGGACCGCGCGCGCGGCGTCGACGTCGTCGAGGGTGCCGGGGAAGGTGATGACACCGATCCGAGCTGTCATGCCGCCTACTCCGCGACCCGAGAGACGTTGAAGTTCTCGATGACCGTGTTGGTCAACAACTCTTCGGCGATCCGCTCCAGGGTCACGTCGTCGACGGTGTCGTCGACCTCGAGTTCGAAGCGCTTGCCCTGACGGACGTCGCCGATCCCGGTGAATCCGAGCCGACCCAGTGCGCCGACGATGGCCTGCCCCTGCGGGTCGAGAATCTCGGCTTTGGGCATCACGTCGACCACCACTCGCGCCATGGCACCGCTCCTCAATGTCTACTGATCAGTTCTCGCCTGGTCAGCTTACCGGGTGCCCCAAATCGGCTCAGAGCACGGATTCGATCGCGGCGACGACGGTGGGGTCGGTCGGCTCGGTACGCGGACGGAAACGGTTGACGACCTCACCGTCGGCGTTGACGAGGAACTTCTCGAAGTTCCACTGGATGTCGCCGGCCTCTCCGTCGGCGTCGGCGTGCCGGGTCAGCTCGGCGTACAGCGGATGGCGCCCGTCGCCGTTCACGTCGGTCTTCTCGAGCAGCGGGAACGTGACCCCGTAGGTGGTCGAGCAGAAGGTCGCGATCTCTTCGGCGGTGCCGGGCTCCTGGCCCATGAACTGGTTGCACGGGACGCCCACGACGGTCAGCCCCTTGTCGCCGTAGGACTTGGCGAGCTGCTCGAGACCTTCGTACTGCGGGGTGAGGCCGCACTTGCTGGCGACGTTGACGATCAGCAGCGGCCCACCGAAGTCCTTCAGCGAGACGTCGGAGCCGTCGAGAGAGGTGACCGGGATGTCTTTGATGTTGCCCATGGGGAGAGATTAGACGTCCTCGACGGAAGTGCACCACGCAGCGTGAGACGGGGCTCACACCATCTCGCAGCATATGTGCCATTTCACACCTATTGCGTTTCCGCAATAGTTGCATCGGAGTTAGCATTTTCCGGTGTCTGAGGAAACCTCGTGCGCCTACGGCGCCGCCGACCCGATCGATTCTGCATCGATCGAGTCCGCTTCGGCGGCCCTCGTCGCATTCCTCGATCGGCTCCTCGACCTCGGCCGGCCCGAGACAATGGAGAGTCTCGCCGCCACCGACATCACCTTCTCGCAGCTGAGGGTGCTCTGCGCGCTCGGCAGCCATGACGGTCCGATGCCGGTCAACGCCATCGCCGAGCAGGTTCAGCTGTCCCTCGCGGCCGCGGGCCGGACGGTCGACAAGCTGGTCTGCAGCGGCTTCGCCGACCGTCGTGAGGACTCGGCGGACCGTCGGATCAAGCGGGTCTCGCTCACCGACGACGGCGTGCGCTACCTCGAGACACACCTGGCGCTGCAGCACGACACCGTACGACGGTTCGTGGCCGGCCTGCCCGCCGAACTCCGGGACAACCTGTGTTCGGCGCTGCGACCCATCGTCGACGACGCCGTCGACCACTTCTGCCTGACGGTCCCGACCAGGCAGGAGGCGTCGTGACCCCCACCCGGGGCCGCCCCCACGGCAATCTCCTCGCCCGTTGACCGCGAACAACTCCCGACACCCGCTCGTCGCCCGCACGTAGTAGATCGAGACCGCCCTTGCGCAGGGCCGTCTCTCGACCGACCGATAGGAACACGCATGACATCATCCACCGGAGGCCACCTCCACGAAGGTCCGCCGGACACCAAGCTGGACCGCAACGTCCTGATGGTCGCCGGTGTGGTCGTGCTCGGCGCGATCATGTCGATTCTCGATGTCACCGTCGTGGCCGTCGCACAGAACACCTTCCAGCAGGAGTTCAACACCGACGCCGCCGGTGCGGCATGGACCGCGACCGGTTACACCCTTGCCCTGGCCGCGGTCATCCCGCTGTCGAGCTGGGCGGCATCGCGTTTCGGCACCAAGAAGGTCTATCTCGTCTCACTGGTGCTGTTCACCCTCGGTTCCGTGCTGTGTGCGCTGGCCCCGAACATCGGTGCGCTGGTCGCGTTCCGCGTGATCCAGGGTCTCGGCGGCGGCATGCTGATGCCCGTCGGCATGATGATGCTGACCAAGGCCGCCGGCCCGGAACGAGTGGGCTCGGTCATGGCAGTCCTCGGCATCCCGATGCTGCTCGGCCCGATCTCGGGCCCCATCCTCGGCGGCGTCCTCATCGAGCAGCTGAGCTGGCACTGGATCTTCCTGATCAATGTCCCCATCGGAATCGGCGCCCTGATCTTCTCCTGGATCGTCCTTCGCGACGACGCGGAGACCACGCGCTCGTCGATCGACGTCGTCGGTCTGCTGCTCCTGTCGCCGGGCCTGGCGCTGTTCCTGTTCGGCATCTCCTCGAGCGCGGAGCACCGGACCTTCGTCAGCGGGCAGGTGCTGATCCCGACGATCATCGGCGCGATCCTGATCGTCGCGTTCATCGCCCACGCGCTGCGCAAGAAGAACCCGCTCCTGGATCTGAAGCTCTTCAAGAACCGCACGCTGAGCATCGCGGTGCTGACCATGGTGCTGTTCATGATCGCGTTCTTCGGTGCCGCACTGCTGTTCCCGCAGTACTTCATCGGCGTCCGCGGCGAATCCACCCTGGCGGCCGGTCTCCTCCTGGCACCGCAGGGCATCGGCGCCATGCTGACCATGCCGATCGCCGGAAAGCTCACCGACAAGATGGGCCCGGGCAAGTTCGTGCTGGGCGGCATCGTGCTGATCCTCGTCGGCATGGCGACCTTCACCATGCTCGGTGCAACCACCTCGTACTGGCTGATCTGCGGTTCGCTGTTCGTGCAGGGTCTCGGCATGGGTATGACGATGATGCCGATCATGTCGGCGGCGCTCGCCACCCTGAACAATGCGCAGGTGCCCGACGGTTCGACGCTGATGAATGTCATCCAGCAGGCGGCCACCTCGATCGGCACCGCGGTGATCTCGGTGATCCTCGCCAGCAGTCTCGCGAACAAGCCGGAGGCGGGTCTCGCGATCATGGCGAACACCTCCGACAAGCCGCTGCCGCCGGGAGTCCCGAACCCGCTGCCGGAGTCGTTCTTCGACACCGCGGCCGACGTGTTCTCCAACACCTTCGTGGTGTCGGTCGTGCTGATCGTGCTCACGTTGATCCCGGCGTTCTTCCTGCCCCGCAAGAAGATCGCGTCACCCCTGACCGAAGAGGATCTGGACCGCGGACCGATCATGATGCACTGATCGGGCGACCTGACCGGAAGAGCCCCACCGACTTGCGGGTCGGTGGGGCTCTTCCGGTCACGGGGTCAGTCTCCGGACCGTTCCAACGCACCCGACTGCTGCAGGATCCACGCCAGCTCGAAGGCGACTTCCTCCCACTGCTTGTAGCGTCCGCTCACGCCGCCGTGACCGGCCGTCATCTCCGTCTTCAGCAGGATCGGATTGTCCGACGTCGAATTCTCTTGAAGTCGCGCAACCCATTTCGCCGCCTCGACGTAGAGCACCCGGGTGTCGTTGAGCGACGTCAGCGCGAGGATCGGCGGATACGGTTTCGCGTCGACATTCTCGTAGGGCGTGTAGGTCTTCATGTACTCGTAGACCTTCGGGTCGTGCAACGGGTCGCCCCACTCGTCCCATTCGATGACCGTCAGCGGCAGCGACGGGTCGAGGATCGAGTTCAGGGCGTCGACGAACGGCACCGACGCCAGGATCCCGTTGAACAGTTCCGGCGCGAGGTTGGCGACCGCGCCCACCAGGAGACCACCGGCCGAACCACCCTCGGCGACCATCTGCTGCGGCGTCGTCCACCCCGTTTCGACGAGATGCCGTCCCGCCGCGACGAAATCGTTGAAGGTGTTCTTCTTGCTGAGTTCCTTGCCGTTCTCGTACCAGTAGCGTCCCATCTCGCCGCCGCCGCGGATGTGGGCGAGGACGAAGACCATGCCGCGATCGAGCATGGACAGACGGGCCACCGAGAAGTACGGGTCGATGCTCGCCTCGTAGGAGCCGTACCCGTACAGCAGCAACGGAGCGGGCTTGGCGGCGTCGGTCTCCTTGCGGCGCACCACCGACAGCGGAATCCGGGTGCCGTCGTCGGCGACCGCCCACTCGCGGGACTGAACGTAATCGGCGGGGTCGTAGCCGCCGAGCACCGGCTGCCGCTTGAGCAACGTGCGTTCGCCGGTCGCGACGTCGAGTTCGAACAGCTCCGCGGGTTCGATGAAACTGCCGTATCCGATGCGCAGCTTCGGCGACCACCACTCGGGGTTTCCACCGAGTCCGGCCGTACTCAGCTCCTGCTCGAATTCGACCTCGTGGAAATCCGATTCGGCGGGGATGCCCTCGATCTGACGAAGATCGGCGATGGCCAGACGCGGCAACGCCTCTCGCCGGTACGACAGCACCAGGTAGTCGGCGAAGGCGTCGAGGTCCTCGACTCGGCGGGCCGGGTCGTGTGCGATCAGCGGACGCCGGTCCGACGGGTTGTCGACCGGCGCGATGTCGACGGCGAAGTTCTCCGCCTTCTGACCGTCCACGACCTCGTTGTGCACGATCACGAAATAGTCGTCGCCACCGATGACGGCATGTTCGACGCTGTACTCGACGCCGTCCACCCGCGGTGCGACACTGCGGAATTCACCCGTCGGGTCGTCGGCCTCGAGAATGTAGCTCTCCGAGGTGATCTTGGAGCCGACACCGATGACGACGTACTTGTCGCTGCGGGTGGTGCCCATGCCGACCCAGAACCGCTCGTCTGGTTCGTGGAAGACCTTGACGTCCTCGGTGCCGGCACCGATGTCGTGGCGCCACACCGTGTCCGGACGCCACGCCGCGTCGACCGTCGAGTAGAAGACGTGGCGGGCGTCGGCCGACCACACCGCGCTGCCCGACGTGTCCGTGACCACGTCGTCGAGGACCTCACCGGTGCGAAGATCCTTGATGCGCAGCGTATATCGCTCGTCACCGACGACGTCGGTGCTGTAGGCCAGCCAGTTCCCGTCGTCGCTGACGGTCAGTGCGCCCAGGCTGAAGAAGTCGTGTCCCTCGGCTTCGACGTTGCTGTCGAGCAGGATCTCCTCACCGGGTAGTTCCACACCGTCGTCGACCTTCGGCGGGGTCCAGTCGTCGTCCGCGGCGATCGGGCACCGGCACGACGTCGAATACTGCTTGCCCTCGTGGGTGCGGGCGAAATACCAGTAGCGTCCGCGCCGGACCGGCACCGACATGTCGGTTTCCTTGGTGCGGCTCTTGATCTCGTCGAAGATCTGCTTGCGCAGATCCGACAGATGGCCGGTGTGCGCCTCGGTGAACGCGTTCTGCGCCTCGAGGTAGGCGGTGACCTCCGGGTCGTCCTTGTCGCGCAACCATTCGTAGTCGTCGACGAAGGTGTCGCCGTGATGGGTGCGCTCCGCCGGGACCTTCTTCGCGACCGGGGGTGTCGGGGTCTCGCGCTCGTCGATCACGAAACCACCTCCGCGGTGGGCCAGTCGGCGAAGGACTTCTGCGTGATCCATTCGTAGGCTTCGATGTACCGCTGCCGCGTACGTTCGACGACATCGCCGGGCAGGGTCGGCGGAGCCTCGTCGGATGCCTTGTCCCAACCGGATTCGGCACTGGTGAGCCAGTTGCGAACGATCTGCTTGTCGAAACTGGGCTGCACCTTGCCCGCCTCGTAGGTCGCGGCCTCCCAGTACCGGGACGAGTCGGGCGTCAGGACCTCGTCGGCGAGTACGAGTTCACCGTCGGGGCCGCGTCCGAACTCGAACTTGGTGTCCGCGAGGATGATCCCGCGTTCAGCGGCCACCGCCGCGCCGCGTCCGTAGATGTCGAGGGTCGCCGACCGCAGCGCCTCGGCCAACTCGGCCCCCTCCTGCTCGACGACCCGTTCGAAGCTGATGTTCTCGTCGTGCTCACCCTGCTCGGCCTTGGTGGCCGGGGTGAAGATCGGCTCCGGCAGCTTGCCGGCCTCGGTCAGGCCCGCGGGCAGCTCGACGCCGCACACCGCGCCGGTCGCCTGGTAGTCGAGCAGTCCCGACCCGGTCAGGTAGCCACGCGCGACGCACTCGACCTGGACCATCGGGAGCCGACGCACGACCATCGAGCGGCCGACGACCTCGCCCGGGATGCGCTCGTCGGTGGGACCACCGGCGAGATGATTGGGGACGCCGAGCTCGTCGAACCAGAAGAAGCTCATCGCGGTCAGGATGCGCCCCTTGTCGGGAATCGCGGGGCTCAGGATGTGGTCGTAGGCCGAGATCCGGTCGGTGGCCACCAACAGCAGGGTGTCGGCGTCGATCTCATAGATCTCCCGGACCTTCCCCGACGCCAGATGCCGGTAGGACTGCAGTTCAGGACGCATGGACTCGACCCTAGAGGGTCACCGGTCCGCCGGGGGCGGCAGCCTCTGACATTCTTGACCGATGAGCGCACCACACATCACCATCACCTACTGCACCCAGTGCAACTGGCTGCTGCGGGCGTCGTGGATGGCCTCTGAGTTGCTGAACACCTTCGGCACCGAACTCGGCTCGGTGACCCTGATCCCGGGAACCGGGGGCGTGTTCCACATCGACGTCGACGGGAAGCAGATCTGGGAGCGCAAGCGCGACGGCGGTTTCCCCGACGCACCCGAACTCAAGCGACGGGTACGCGACGTCGCACTCCCGGACTGGCGACTCGGACACGGCGACCCGTCCTGACAGTCTGCCTCGATTTTCGAATTATGTCGATCAACTATTGATTGACAAATAGTCTAGATAACAAATACTTTGAACCGTGGCATGGATCACACATCCGGGGCTGTGGCGCTTCGTCGACGCGGACCACGATCTGGCAAGTAAGGGTCAACCCTGTCCCCTACGTGCCGGCTTCCATGCCGCCACTGACGTGCGCGGCACGTGAGGAGTTCCAGGAGAGATGAACCTGAAGGAGTGACGCCGGTGTCTGCGTTGACGACGGATCCCGCCGAGGGGATCCAGGGGAAGAAGCGATGGTCAGCCAGGTGGGTCGCATTCGGTGCGGCCACCCTGTTCGTGGTGGTGTCCCTCATCATCACCAAACAGGACAACAACCGGTTGTCCGAGACGAGCATGGACGACCACTTCAACCTCCCGATGAAGCCCCTCTACGAGCCCTACCTCGTCGGCAACAACGTGATCGCCACGATCCTGATGACACTGCTCGGGCTCTCCGGCGTGGCGATGGGCGTCGCCTTCTACCGCCGGACCCGCGACATCGTGCCCCTCATGCTGGCCATCAGCGCTCCTCTGGTGGTGTTCACCGAGGTCTTCCTGGACATCATGGGTGCGGTCTACTTCCCGTGGAGCGACACCGAATTCCTCGGCCACGCCTTCACCCTGATGGGTCGCCAGATGCCGTGGTGGATCGTCGCGGCGTGGTTCGGCTATGCGGCCCTCGGTGCATTCGAGTACGCGACGCTCGCCAAGAAGCCGCCGACCAAGCACATCTGGTTCGCATTCGGCGGCCTCGTGGTGGCGGCGATCATCTTCGAGGAGATCCTCCTGTCGATGGGCCTCTACCACTACTACGGCAATCATCCGCTGGTGTTGGTCAGAGAGCTGCCGTGGTGGTGGGAAGCATGCAACCCGCTCGGCGTCACCCTCGCAGTCGCCCTCGGTTACCGGCTTCGGTCGTACTTCACGGGCGTGCGGGCGCTACTGTTGCTGCCGATCATGCCGATCACCATGGCCGCCGCCTACGGTTTCGCAGCCCTTCCCGGCTGGATCGCCGTCAACAGCGACTACCCGTGGCTGCCCACCCAGCTTCTCGGCTTCGCCTCGATCGCGCTCGGGTTCGCGCACTTCTACCTGATTCTCCGCGTGATCCTCAACCGCGACCCGTTCGACTTCAACTACGTTCCGCCCGAGGGTGAGGACGAGTTCCGCGTCGACATCTCCAAGCGGAAGAACCAGCCCGCGTAGTCAGCGGCGTCGCCCGGAGGTCGGTGCGCTACAGGATCGGCGCAGGCGCGTATGCCGCGGCCTCCGGGTACTGGCCGATGATCTTCTCCGCGGCCGCGATGACGTCGGCGACCTGCTGCTCGGCAGCACCGACGAAGACCGACTTGTCGGCGAGCAGCTCGTCGAGCTGAGCCCGGTCGAGCGGGATGCGGTCATCGGCGGCGAGGCGGTCGAGCAGATCGGGCTCACGCCCCTCCTCGCGCATCGCCAGCGCCACCGCGACGGCGTTCTCCTTGATCGCCTCGTGGGCGGTCTCGCGACCGACGCCCGCGCGCACCGCGGCCATCAGCACCTTGGTCGTCGCGAGGAACGGCAGGTAACGGTCGAGCTCGTTGGCGATGACCGCGGGGTACGCACCGAACTCGGCGAGGACGGTCAGGAAGGTCTCCATCAGGCCGTCGATGGCGAAGAAGGCATCCGGCAGCGCGACGCGGCGGACGACCGAGCAGAACACGTCACCCTCGTTCCACTGGGCACCGGCGAGTTCGGCGGCCATCGAGCCATAACCGCGCAGGACCACCGCGAGGCCGTTGACACGCTCGCAACTGCGGGTGTTCATCTTGTGCGGCATCGCCGAGCTGCCGACCTGACCGGGTTGGAAGCCCTCGGTCACCAGCTCGTGGCCGGCCATGAGTCGGATGGTGTGCGCCAGCGACGACGGCGCGGCAGCGACCTGGACCAGCGCGGACACGACATCGTGGTCGAGCGACCGCGGGTAGATCTGGCCGACCGAGGTGAAGGACCGGGCGAAACCGAGGTGATCGGCGACCCGGGACTCGAGATCGGCGAGCTTGGTGGCGTCACCGCCGAGCAGGTCGAGCATGTCCTGCGAGGTGCCCATCGGGCCCTTGATACCGCGCAACGGGTATCGGTCGATCAGCTCACGCAGGCGGGTGAGGGCGATCATCAGTTCGTCTGCGGCCGAGGCGAACCGCTTGCCTAGGGTCGTCGCCTGAGCGGCGACGTTGTGGCTGCGGCCGGCCATGACGACCGACGAATACTGAGCGGCACGTTCGACGATGCGGGCCAGGACCGCGACACCGTGGGAGTGCACGTGTTCGAGAGAACGCAGGATCTGCAGCTGCTCGACGTTCTCGGTGAGGTCGCGGCTGGTCATGCCCTTGTGGATCTGTTCGTGACCCGCGAGGGCGTTGAACTCCTCGATGCGGGCCTTCACGTCGTGGCGCGTGACGCGCTCACGATCGGCGATCGAGGCGAGATCCACCTGGTCGACGACGCGCTCGTAGTCGGCGATGGCATCGGCCGGGACGTCGATCCCGAGGTCGCGCTGTGCCTTCAGTACCGCGATCCACAGGCGCCGTTCGAGTGCGATCTTGGTGGTGGCCGACCACAGCTCGGCGAGGTCGGTGGAGGCATAGCGGCTGGCCAGGACGTTGGCGATGGCAGGCTTCGACACCCGATCAGTGTAGGTCGGTCGCGGACGGATCCCGAATTCCACCGTCCCCGGCGCTTAGAACGCGAAACACGTTCCGTTGGACCCGTAGCCCTGACGCACTTTCACCAGCGTGGGCGGCGAGGCCTTGCCGTTCTGTACGGCATAGAGGTACTTGTCACCGATACGACGGGGAACCCAGGTGACCGAGGCGAGGGCACCCGACGGGAGATCGCGGCCGATGAAACGTGCCGGCAGACCGGGTTTGACCTCCCAGAACGACACCCAACCCGACGAGTTCACGGGAATCGTCACCGGATAGGTGCATCCGGTGCCGTACACCGCGGACGACAGCGGAACACCCGCGTCGACGCGACCGGCGGGCGCGGCGTGTGCGCCGGGGGCGACGAGCATCGCCACCCCGGCGATCAGGCACATGAGCGCGGCGACAAGGCCTGCGCGGGTGCTGTGTCTACTCATCGGCTCCCCCGGACATCCGATCCGTTTCCTTGCATGCCGTCACGCCCGCGGCGCGAGGACGTCGACCACCTCGAGCAGGGCGTCGCGCACCGCGTCCATGGGCCGGACACCGTTGCGTCCGAGTGCACCGACGATGGCACCGTCCTCGATCCCGATCAGCTGGGCGATGTGGGCTGGATCGGCGACCCGGCCGGATTTGGCGAGCACATCGAGGTGGCACAGCGACAACGTCCGCCACCGGTCGCTCACCACCTCACGCAACATCGGGTAGCGCGCCGACAGCGCGATCATCTCGTAGCGGGCCGACAGCTGCTGGATCGTCGTGTCCACGCCGACGATGACCTCGGCGAGCGCGGACGCGGTCGCGGTCCTCCCGCGGCGTCGGCGCGGAAGTGCGTTGCAGCGCTCGGAGACTGCGGACGCGTCGTGGCTGCACAGACTGGCCGCGGCCTCGGCCATCAGGTCGTCGAGCGAGGCGAAGTAGTACGTCGTCGACGCCAGCGGCAGCTGGGCGCGCTCGGCCACCGCACGATGACGTACGGCGTCGAAGCCGCCTTCGAGCAGCAGCTCACCGGCGGCCTCGATCAAACGGGACCGCCGTCGCGCACCCTTCGGTGTCGCTGCCGACGTCATCATGTGGTTCATGCTGCCAAAGGCGTCCGTACCGCCGTATTGCTTTTGACCAAAGCGGCACGACCACAGGCGAATTCCCGTATAAGACGACGACGCCCGTGCTGAATGCACTGTTCACGGTCCACGTCAGTCGGTCGTCGGACGAGAGGATCGGTCCGCGCCCGACCGCGTCTACCGTGATGCCATGCAGTTCGACGGCCTCCACGCTGTCGCCGATTATGCGGCGCTCTACACCTCGCTGAGACAGTCCGCGTTCGTCGACTTCCTCCGTGAGAGGCTGGGCGCCTTCGATGTACGGTGCGACGAGGACAACCGGGTGGTCGTGTTCACCTCCGACGACGCCGGTTCCGGATCGGACGGTGAGGTGACGGTCGTCCGGTGCCGGGCGTCGCTGGTCGCCGTGGTTGAACCGTCGGCGATCGTCTGGGGCTGGGCTCACCCGCTCGGCGACGAGACCGGGCTCGCGTCGAGACTGCGCGAGGCCGGTGCGCGACTGGGCATCGACGATTTCACCTCTCCGCGAGTGACGCTGCCACCCGGTCCGTCTCGCGACCGAGCCGACGATCCGGCCGACCGGGTCATCGACGTCATCGCGGCGGCGGCCGTCGGCAGCACGGGAATGAGTCCGTATTGCACGGTTCGTCTCGACGGCGACGATCGCGGCGTTTTTCTTCTCGACGACCTCACCCTTCCCGAGCCGACCTTCGCCGACTTCGCCACCGGACTGCCGAGGATCATGGGTTCCCTTGCGGTGAACGATCATCGGGTCGCCATCCACGGGATGGCCGCACGGCGCGGCTGGCACATCAGCTGGCGCACCGGGACAGACGGCGGACGCTCACCGATCTGTGATGTGACCGACGGTCGTTCCATGGCCAGGGTGAACTTCGACCGGCGCGGCCGGCCGATCGACTACCGCTGCGAACTGGCAGACCGGAACTGATACCCCAAGGGGTATACTTGCCTCTTGTCATAGCAGTTGCACACGTGCAAGAACAGTAGGAGGTCGCCATGGTCGGCGACGAAGAATCGATCGGCGTCGTGCTCAACCGGTTGCGGCGGGCTCACGGCCAGCTTGCCGGCGTGATCTCGATGATCGAACAGGGACGCGAATGCAAGGATGTCGTGACCCAGCTCGCCGCGGTGTCGAGTGCGCTCGATCGGGCCGGTTTCAAGATCGTCGCGACGGGCCTTCGGGAATGCATGACCGGCGAACAATCGCAGGACTCGGAACCGATGACCATCGACCAACTGGAAAAGCTGTTCCTGGCGCTCGCCTGATCGGGCGCGAGGAGTACGAGAGGAGCGATCATGAAACTCGGATACCGGACGACCCTGCAGACCAGCTTCGACGACGCCGTCGCCCGCACGAGAGAAGCGCTGAGCGATGTGGGTTTCGGTGTGCTCACCGAGATCGACGTGAAGGCGACCCTCAAGAAGAAGCTCGACGAGGACATGGAGAACTACCTCATCCTCGGAGCCTGCAATCCGCAGTTCGCCCATCGGGCGCTCGGCGTCGAGCGTCAGATCGGCCTGCTGCTGCCCTGCAACGTCGTGGTGCGCGACGACACCGACCACGCCGGGACGATCATCGTCGAGGCGATGAATCCCGACATCATGGTCGCGGTGACCGACGCCCCCGGCCTCCCCGACGTGGCCGCCGGAGCCGCCGAACTGTTACAGAAGGCCATCGCCTCACTCGACTGAACGTCAAGTCAGGGACAGATATCTCACAGCGTCGGCGAGTCGGCCGACTCGACGTTGCGTCGAGCCCGGGGTCCACGATTACCCTGTTGATTCGATGACCAGCGTGCGATCCCGTTTCTCCGATGCTGCCGACCGCGACCTGCCGCGCGTGGGCCGTCGAGCCGTACTCGCCGCAGGGGTCGGGGCGGCAGCCATCGGGATCGCCGCCTGCTCGGGCAAGGCGCCCTCGACTTCGGTGCAGCCGCGCAACCTCGAAGGCCGGGCCGCCGACGACGAACTCCCCGTCGAGACGTCGCCGCCGCCGGTCACGAGCGGTCCCCCACTGATCACCGGAAGCTTCAGATCCGTCCGCATGGGCGGTCGGGACACCCGCTGGGCGGTGGCCCGGCCCAACGGGGTGACCGGCAAGCTCCCGGTCGTCGTGGTGCTGCACGCGTTGAACACCAACGAGAAGTCCATCTTCGGGCCGAAGCTCGAGATGCAGACCGTCATGCAGCAGTACGTGGACAACGGCAACACCCCGTTCGCGCTGGCCGCAGCCGACGTGGGTCGCAACTATTACCATCGCCGGACCGACGGCACCGATGGTGGGGCGATGATCCTCGACGAGTTCCTGCCGATGCTCGCGAACGACCCGAAGCTCAACCTGTCCACCGACCGCATCGGACTCTTCGGCTGGTCCATGGGCGGATACGGCGCGCTGCGCCTGGCGTCGATGGTCGGCGCCCCGCGCGTCGCGGCCGTGGCCGTCAGCTCGCCCGCGATGTGGGCCGACCCGCGCAACTTCCCGCCGCGCGCCTTCGACAGCCTCGACGATTACCAGGCCAACTCGCTGTTCGGCGCGCAACCGAGCTTTGCGAAGATCCCGCTGCTGATCAACATCGGTTCGAGCGATCAGTTCTACACCTACACCCGCCAGTGGGCCGCGGGTCTGCACCCGCCGGCCGCCTTCGGCACCGCTGCCGGCGGTCACACCAACCGGTACTGGCGCAGCGTGCTGCCCGAGCAGATCGAGTTCCTGGGCCGCAATCTCGCGGTATGAGAGCGTTTCGCTCACTCGTTCCGCTCCCGCTCACGCGAATCAATCGGGTGAGCGGGAACGGAGAACGTGAGCGGACCAGTGTCTAGATGCTGATGCGACCTTCGAGAGCGTTGCGCCCGATGTCGGTGCGGAAGTGCGAGCCCGGCAGCTTGATCTTCTCGATGCGGGCGTAGGCCTGGGTGCGGGCCTCGGCGAGGTCGGCGCCGGTACCGACGACGGCGAGCACGCGGCCACCGGCGGAGACGATCGCGCCGTCGGCATTGCGAGCGGTGCCCGCGTGCAGCACCCCCTCGGCGTCGGCGCCGGTGATGATGTCACCGGTACGCGGCTTGCCGGGGTAGTTCTCGGCGGCGACGACCACCGTGACCGCGGCGCCGTCGCGCCATTCCAGCGGCGGGAGGTCGGCGAGCGTCCCGGTGGCGGTCGCGTTGAGTGCCGCACCGAGCGGCGACTTCAGCAGTGCGAGGACCGCCTGGGTCTCGGGATCACCGAAGCGACAGTTGAATTCGACGACCGCGGGACCGTCCTTCCCGATCGCGAGACCGGCGTACAGGAGGCCCGAGAACGGGATACCGCGCTTGACCATCTCGGCCGCAACGGGTTTGACGACCTCGTCGACGATGCGCTCGGTCATCTCGGCGGGCAGCCACGGCAGCGGCGTGTAGGCGCCCATGCCACCGGTGTTGGGTCCGGCGTCGTTGTCGCCGACACGCTTGTGGTCCTGCGCGGGCAGCAGCGGGACCACGGTCTCGCCGTCGACGAGGCAGAACAGCGAGACCTCGGGTCCGTCGAGGAAACTCTCCAGCAGAACGGGGTGTCCGCTCTCCAGGCATTCGGCGGCGTGGTCGCGGGCGACGTCCCGGTCGGGTGTGACGACGACACCCTTGCCGGCGGCCAGACCGTCGTCCTTGACGACCCAGGTGGGCCCGAAACGGTCGAGGGCGGCGTCGAGATGGGCCGGGTTGTCGACGATCTCCGCATGCGCGGTCTTGACGCCGGCGGCAGCCATCACGTCCTTGGCGAAGGCCTTGGAACCCTCGATCTGCGCGGCCCGGGCGCTCGGACCGAAGGTCGCGATGCCGGCCTCGCGCAGGGCGTCGGCGACGCCGAGGACGAGTGGCACCTCCGGTCCGATGACCACGAGGTCGGCGTCCAGCTTCTGCGCCAGGGCCACGACCGCTTCACCCGAGACCACATCGACGGCGTGGTTGGTGGCGATCGCCGAGGTGCCGGCGTTGCCGGGAGCGACATGCAGGTCGGTGACCGACGGATCGTTCTTGAGGCCGATGAGAAGGGCATGTTCGCGGCCGCCCGAGCCGATCACGAGTACGCGCACGACCATGACTCTAAACCGTCGGCGTATGCCGCCGCGAAAACGCACCATGGACTGCTCAGCTCGCCGGCTGGGTCAGGTCGTACATCGTGGTGCCGTCGACGGTGACTGCAGTGAAGTTGTCCTGAACCCACGCGCTGATCTGCGACGACGGCTGCGACGAGCCGCCGGCCATCCCGGGAGCGCCGGCGCCCGGCCCACCGCCGGCGATGAAGTAGTGGATCTCCCTGGCGGCGACCAGCTTCTGGAACTCGGCGAGAGTCGGCGACGGATCGCTGCCGTTGAACCCGCCGATCGGCATCACCGAGTGGCCGGTCTCGAGCTGGTAGCCCGAGGCGGACTGCGAGCCGACCGCGGCGGCGACCCACGTGTAGTCGTCGGCGTCGGCGACGAGCTTGTCGACGACGGCCTGCGTCGGTCTGGAACCGCGCAGGAGTCCACCCGGCCCGTCGCCGCCGCGGGCGCCGGGCATGCCCGGGCCGCCACCGGGGAAGCCCTGGCCCGGACCGCCCGGGCCGAACTCCATGAACCCTCCGCCGGGCATGCCCGGGCCACCGCGACCACCCGGGCCGAACCCGCCCGCGACCGCCGGACCGGCGGTGATGATCGACCCGCTCTTCTCGGCCGTGACCGTGTCGATGGTGTACGCGACCGGCCCGGCCAGACCCGCGATGACCGCGCCGCTCAACGCTGCCGCGGCGACACCCCGTATCCGGGCGAACACCATGGCGACCGCGGCCAGGAGTCCGACGATGAGGACCGCGTACCGCAGCCACGGAACCAAGTCGGGCGTCCGGTCGAGCAGTACGAAGCCCCAGATCGCGGTGATCGCCACCGAGACACCCAGTGCGAGGCGCACCCACAGGCGGTCCCGATGCGACCAGCAGACGGCACCGCCGGCCGCGACGACCGCTGCCACCGCCGGCGCCAGAGCCGCCGTGTAGTACTGGTGGAAGATGCCGGCCATGAAGCTGAAGACACCCATCGTGACCAGCAGCCACAGACCCCAGACCGAGAGATACGCGCGGCGCGGATCGGTGCGCCGGGCCTTGCCGATGAGCACGAGAGCCACCATCGCGAGCACGAGACCCGCCGGGATCAGCCACGCGATCTGACCGCCCTGCGCGGGTTCGAACATCCGCAGCCAGCCGGTCTCGCCCCATGCGCCGCCGCGGCCACCACCGGGCCCGCCGCCGGGGCCGCCCATGCCCTCCAGTGCGCCCATGCCGTGACCACGACCGGGAACCACCGCCCCGGTCTCGTCACCGTTGAGCCTGCCGAGACCGTTGTAACCCAGCGTCAGTTCGAGGATCGAGTTGTTCTGTGACCCACCGATGTACGGCCGCGACGACGCGGGCCAGAGCTCGACGGCGAGAATCCACCAGCCGGCACTGACGATCATCGCGCCTAGGGCGGCGAACAACTGGCCCAGGCGACGAGGCCAGCCACCGGGACCGAAGGCGAGATAGGTGACCGACAGCGCGGGCACGATGAGGGTCACCTGCAACTGCTTGGTGAGGAATCCGAATCCGACGAACACGCCCGTGAGGATCAGCCACCGCCAGCGACCGTCGTCGACCGCCTTCATCAGCGACCAGACGGCCGCGATCATCAGCAGGATCAGCAGCGCCTCGGGATTGTCGAAGCGGAACATCAGCGCCGCAACCGGAGTCAGTGCCAGCACCGCGCCGGCGAGGATTCCGGCCCGGTGACCGAAGTACTTCCGTGTGATCAGGTACAACAGGGCGACCGATGCCACGCCCATCAGGGCCTCGGGCACCAGGATGGACCACGAGTTGACGCCGAAGATCCGCGCACTGATGCCCGGAATCCACAGCGAGGCGGGAGGTTTGTCGACGGTGATCGAGTTCGCCAGGTCGGACGAACCGAAGAACCAGGCCTTCCAGGACTCCGAACCGGCCTGGATCGCCGCCGAGTAGAAGGAGTTCGCCCAACCGTTGATCGAGAGGTTCCAGAGATAGAGGACTCCGGTACCGATCAGCAGTGCGGCCAGCGAGAGGCGTTCCCGCAGAATCTTCTTCGAGCTACCGGACGTCCGGTTCGGCTCGGCGTGGTTCACCGGCGGGCCGATGGTCGAGGTCGTCACGCGGCCACCTCCGCCCCATGTCCGGGCGCCTTGCGGAACACCCAGCGGAGACCGACGAACCGGGTGAGCGTGGCCACCAGGTTCGCGATCACCAAGACGATCAGTTCGATGTGTTTGGTCGCCTCCGGCGCGACAGTGTGCAGCAACAGCAACGAGCCTGCGGTGACCAGCCAGCCGAACAGGAACACCCCGAGCCCGAAGAGCTGGTGTCGCAGGGCACTGTCACGACCGCGGACCCCGAAGCTGAACCGACGGTTGGCCGCGGTGTTGAGCACAGCGGTGATCGCGAGGGCGACCAGGTTCGAGACCTGCGCTCCCAGGAACGAATGCAGCGCCAGGAACAGCACCGCGAAGGCGATCGTCGAGGCCACCCCGACTACGCAGAACCGCGCGAGCTGGCCGACCAGACCCTTGGGCACACCGTCGATCTGGGGTCCGGCGGCCCGGTCGCGACCGATGGAGGCGCGCAGTGCGGCGATCGGCAACCGTCCCATCGCGAGCGCGAGACCGACTCGCGCACAGCCCTTCAGGTCGGCGATTGCGGTGGGCACGATGTCGACGGTGCTGTCCGGGTCGTCGACCCAGTCGACCGGGACCTCGGCGATGCGCAGCCCGATCTGTTCGGCGAGGACGAGGAGTTCGGTGTCGAAGAACCAGCCGGTGTCGACGACGAACGGCAGCAGCTCGCGGGCGATGTCGGTGCGCATGGCTTTGAATCCGCACTGTGCATCGGAGAACCTGGCGCCCATCGCCGTTCGGAGGATGAGGTTGTACGAGCGGGAGATGAACTCTCGCTTCGGTCCCCGCACGACTCGCGATGACCGGTTCAACCGGGTGCCGATCGCGATGTCCGAGTGTTTCGACACGAGCGGGGCGATGAGCGGCATCAGCGCATTGAGGTCGGTGGAGAGATCCACGTCGCAGTACGCGACGATCTCGGCGTCGCTGCGCTGCCACACCGCGTTCAGCGCACGACCACGACCCTTCTCGTCGAGATGGACGACGCGGACGCCCTCGAGTTCGTCGACGAGGCCGACGGCGATCGCGAGGGTGTCGTCGGTGCTGGCGTTGTCGGCAACGGTGATGCGAGCCGGATACGGCACGTGCTGCTGCAGATGGGCGGCGAGCCGGCGCACCGAGGATGCGACGTCGGCCTGTTCGTCGTGGACGGGAACGACGATGTCGAGGACCGGGGTCGACACCGAACTGTCGGCGAGGGTGTACACCGGCGCCGTTGCGCCCGGCGGTGCTTGGAGGATCATGGGGATGACGATCGGCTCGCACCCTCGAACCCGTCTGGAACCCTGCTGTCAGGTTCCTGTGAACCGACGATCCCTGCTGTCGGGTGTCGCCACTACATTGGGCTCATGGCTGCAACCCTCGCCCCAGACCAGCTGACCGCCGCCAACCGCGTGATCACCAGCCTGGCCGGTGAGGGCGCCCGGCTGCGCGAGGACCAGCTGCGAGCGGTGACCGCGCTGGCCGGCGGTGAGCCCGGCACTCCCGGCGCGCGGGTCCTGGTGGTCCAGGCGACCGGATGGGGTAAATCGGCCGTCTACTGGTCGGCCACCGCGATCATCCGTGCCGGCGGCGGCGGACCGACGCTCATCGTGTCCCCGCTGCTGTCACTCATGCGCGATCAGGTAGCCGCGGCGGCTCGCGGCGGTCTTTCCGCGGCGACGCTGAACTCGTCGAACGTCGACGAGTGGTCGGCGATCGAGGCACAACTGCGGGCGGGCGAGCTCGACGTCCTGCTCGTCTCCCCGGAACGCCTCGCGAATCCCGGTTTCGGACGTCGTGTGCTCGACGCCCTGGCCGGCAACCTCGGGCTGCTGGTGATCGACGAGGCGCACGCGGTCTCGGACTGGGGTCACGACTTCCGGCCCGACTACCGCCGCGTGGCCGACGTGCTGCGCTCGGTCAACCCGACGACGCCGGTCCTGGCGACCACCGCCACCGCCAACGCCCGCGTCACCGAGGACGTCGCCACGCAGCTCGACTCCGGTTCCGACGCACCGACGCTCGTCCTCCGCGGACCACTCGCCCGAAAGTCGTTGCACCTCAACGTTCTCGACGGGCTCTCGCCCGTGCAGCGGTACGGCTGGGTGGCGCAGGCCCTCCCCCATCTCCCGGGTTCGGGCATCGTCTACGTCCTCACCGTCGCCGACGCCGACCGGCTCGTCGAAGCCATCCGGGCGGTGCACGGGGACTCGGTAGAGGTCGCGGCCTACACCGGACAGCTCGATGCCGGCCGCCGGCACGAACTCGAAGATGCATTGCTGCACAACAAGGTCAAGGCACTGGTGGCGACCTCTGCCCTGGGGATGGGCTACGACAAACCCGACCTCGGCTTCGTCGTGCACGTCGGTTCACCGCCGTCGCCGGTCTCCTACTACCAGCAGGTCGGCCGTGCCGGGCGCGCGCTGGACGACGCCGTGGTGATGCTCCTGGCGTCGCAGACCGACGACCGGATCTGGGAACACTTCGCCACCGCCACGATCCCCGATCCCGACAAGATGCGTGACCTCCTGGCCGTCCTTGAGGCCGCCGACGAACCGCAGTCGGTCATCCAACTCGAGGCGGCCACGCGCTTCCGCCGCACGCGAATCGAGTTGATGCTCAAGCAACTCGCCGTCGACGGCGTCACCGATCGCACCCCGGACGGCTGGGTCGCCACCGGCAAACCCTGGACCTACGACGCCGCCCACTACGACGGCGTGCTCGCCGTCCGCCGCCGCGAGGCCGACATCATGCGCGCCTACATCGCCGGACGCACCTGCCTGATGCGCCTGCTGACCGAATCGCTCGACGACCCGCAGGCCGCCGACTGTGGCCGCTGTTCGGTGTGCCGAGGTGCGCTGAGTGAGGGACTACCCGACACCGCGGACACCGAGGTCGTCCGCACCGTCACGTCGACGCTGCGCCGCAAGGCCTCGACCCTCGATCCGAGGAAGATGTGGCCGGGCGGCGAATTCGGCCGTCGCGGAAGGATTCCCGCCGACCTCCTCGCCCAGCCAGGCCGCGTCCTGGCCCACGCCGATGCGCCCGAATGGGCGGAGGTACTGGCCGCCGCCCGCAGCGGCGACGAACGCGCACTCGGCGAACTCGGCGACGCAGCGGTCGCGACGCTGGCGGCGTGGGTGCGCGAGACGGGGGTCCGCGCCGATGTCATCGTGTCACTGCGCCTGACCGGCACGAACCTGGCCGAGACGCTGGCCGAACACCTGCGCACGGTCGGGAAACGCGGCGGCGGGACCTTCCCCGTCCGTCTGGGCGATCCGCCGGCCGATGCGACCGGCGCGGTCGAAGCCGCGTATTGGCGCGATCACCTCGGCGATCCGCCCGAGGTCGCCGGCCAGAACGTGATGCTCGTCGTGGATGCCAACAGCTCCGGTTGGCCGATCACCCTGGCCGCCGCAGCGCTCCGCGAGGCCGGTGCAAACGCGGTGCTGCCGTTGCTGATCCACCGGACGGTGTGAGTCGCGGGTCCGACGGTCCCCTGGTCACCGGCCCAGCGCGAGCACCTCGTCGAATCCGTCCGCGAGGCATGCGTGGAAGATGTCGACGTCCTCGATTGCACCGGTGTCCACGTCGATGCCCAGTTCGCAGGTGTCGACGTAGGTGAGGAGGGTGACGTTGACCGCTGCCCCGATGGTGGGGCCGAAGGCGTACTGAGCTCGCAGCCGAGCGCCACCGACGTAGACCGGCACCGGGATACCGGGAACGTCGCTGCACAGGAAGTCGACGTGGCGCAGGACCGACCCGATGTACCAGCGCGGCATCAAGTTCATCGCACCGGCGATGAGCTGGGTGTACGGCAGCGAGCGCTCGTTGCGGACACGTGCGGTCCGGCGGTGGATCTGCGCGATCCGCCGTGCCGGATCGACTTCGGCGCCAGGCACATCGAATCTCATCAGGGTGATCCGGTTGCCACCGGGGGCGTCCTCCTCGGTCCGCAGACTCACCGGCATGCACAGGTGGAGGTCGCCGACCTCGGCGCCGTGCTTCTCGTGGTACAGACGGAGCCCGCCGAGGACGCCGGCGACGAAGGCGTCGTTGAGTGAACCACCGCCACGATGCCCGGCGTCGCGTAGTTGCCGCAGCGGAACCTCGTGGACGGCGAGATGCCGGACCAATGACCGGTCGGTCATCAGCGGCGATCCCGTCTCGTTGACCGGACGAACCGTGCGGTACACCGATGCGGCGGTCTCGACCGCCGCGCCGGCCGTCGCGACGGGATGACGAATGGCGTTGTACGCCAACGACGGTGCGGATCTGACCAGGTCGGTGACGGTGTTCGACGCGCGTTCGGCATCGAATCGCAACGAATCCACGTAGTCCCGCCACCACGTTTCCTCGTTCGACGACGACGCCGGGGCGTGGGGTGCGGCAGTCGGCTGTTCCGGTTCCTCGGTCAGGTCGAACAGCCGCATCGCGATCTCGATCGCGCCGACACCATCGGTGAGAGCGTGATGGAACTTGCAGACGACCGCGGCGCCGCCGTCGGCAAGCCCATCGACCAGCGTCGCCTTCCACAACGGGCGAGCACGATCGAAGTCCTCCATGGCCGCGAGCCGCGCCATCTCGAGCACGGTGTCGAAGGTGCCCGGCGCGGGGGCCCGGACCCGGCGCATGTGGAAGTCGAGGTCGAAATCCGGATACGGAACCCACCGCGGCGGCGCCGACAGCGGCGAGTACACGACGCGCTCGCGGAACATCGGCAGTTCCGCACTGATGGTCTCGAACCGACTGCGCATCGCATCCCAGTCGGGCGGGCGGTCCAACAGGATGAGCGTCACCACCGTCGATCGCAGACGCGGGTCGGACTCCATCGACCAGGTGAAAGCGTCGCTGTTGCGCATGTACTCGGTCATGACTGCCTCCGGCATCGACCGTACTCAGCCCCCGCCGCCTCCGTACCGTTTCGGCGCAGCAGAGGACTTTGTGCCTTGCTCCCTGAGTAGCCCCGGAGCGTGCGGAGGGGCGTATCGAAGGGTCAGTCGGCGACGTACTCGCCGTAGCCCAGCGAGCGCAGGCTCGCGCGGATCTTCTCGGCCGCGGCGTCGAGGTCCTCGGGGCTGGCGTTCTTGTTCGCGTTGGCGAGGTCGAAGGTCTCCAGCGACAGTCCCTGAAAGACGTGGATGTGCACGTGGGGAACCTCGAGACCGGCGATGAGCAGACCGATTCGCGGCGCGTCGAAGGCGTTCTTGACGGCCTGGCCGACCTTCTGGGCGACCCCGCTGAGATGGGCGAACAGCGAGCCGTCGATCTGTTCCCAGTGGTCGACCTCGTTGCGGGGCACCACCAGGACGTGGCCGGGGGTGACGGGTTCGATGGTCAGGAATGCGACGGCTTCGCCGTCCTTCCAGACGAAACGACCAGGGATGTCGCCGTTGATGATCATGCTGAAGACCGATGCCATGGCCCGAGTCTAGATGTTGTGGGGTCCGGCGACGGGGCGCAGCCGTGTTGTCCACGGGCCTGTCGGGGGTCCATGACATTCTTTTCGGTGTGAGTGGGCCAGAATCCTCCCGACCGGGACGCCGCGTTCGATCCAGCGCAGTCGGATCCAGTGACGTCCTCGCCCGCGCACAACGGTTCCCGCGGCTGCGGTACATGGGGTCGAAGTACCGGCTGCTCCCCCACCTCGAACGCACCTTCGCCGAGATCGGCGGGTCGACGGCCGTCGACGCCTTCTCCGGCTCGGGCGTCGTGTCCTACCTGTTGAAGGCGCAGGGCTTCGAGGTCCTCAGCAACGACTTCCTGCACTTCCCGCACATCATCACGCGTGCCTCGGTGGCGAACTCGAGTGTCCGCCTCGAACCGGAACTCGTGGAGCAGATCTGCGGGCCGGCCGCCGACGACCGCGACTACATCTCCCGCACCTTCGACGGTCTGTACTTCACCGCCGAGGACCGCGAGTTCCTGGACTCGGCGTGGTCGCACATCGACGCGCTGCGCGGCTACCGTCGCGACCTCGCCGTGTCCGCGCTGGTCCTCTCCGCCGCACGCAAGCAACCCCGCGGGGTCTTCACGTTCACCGACTCCACGCGGTACGCGGACGGACGCCGCGATCTCACGATGTCGCTGCGCGACCACTTCCGGCTACGTGCCGCCGCCGACTACAACGCCACCGTGTTCAGCAACGGCTGCAGCAGTCGAAGTGTCCAGGGCGACATCTTCGACCTCGACCTGCCGTGGTCGGCGCCACCGGACCTCGTCTACCTCGACCCTCCGTATGCGCCGCCCGCCGACGACAACGACTACATCAAGCGTTATCACTTCCTCGAAGGGCTCTCCGCGTACTGGCGCGGGATGACCATCATGGAGAACACCAAGACCAAGAAGCTGCCCAAGCGCTTCACGCCGTTCGCCTACAAGCGAACCATCGAGGATGCCCTGCTGCGCACGTTCGAACACTTCGAGGACGCGGGCGCGATCGTGCTCTCCTATTCGTCGAATGCGTTGCCGGGCAAGGACCGGATCGTCGATCTGCTGGGCAAGGTCAAGCCGTCGGTCGAGGTGATCGCGATCGATCACAAGTACAGCTTCGGCACGCACGCCGCGGCGACTCGTCGAGACGTCAGCGAGTTCCTGTTCATCGGACGGGACTGACGCCGAGCACATGAGCACTGCAGTTGACTTCGACGATTATCTGAAATCGTTGGGACGGTTGACCTCTCACGTCGACCCCACCGCCGCCACGCCGGAGGCCGAGCGGATCGTCGAGGCCACCGGACGTCTCGGCGGGCTCCTCGACACCGACATCACCGGACTCGCCGCCTGGGTGCGCGACAACCCCAACGACGTCCCGGTGCTCGGGCTGGCGGTCGGGCTGTCGCAGGAGAAGCTCAAGAATGCGTTGCGCGATCGTTTCGACACCAGCGGCTGGCACGGACTGGCGCGCACCCAGCCCGTCGAACTGGTGACCTGGCTCGACGCGGAGTTCGATCTGGTGCGGATGTTGCGGACCCAGATGGAACGCACCTACACCTTCGCCGACATCCTCGTGGCCCGCGCGGGAACCCGCGCGACCGCGACCCGCGCCGGGGCGTCGGGCCGGCGGATCGAGGACGAGATCGAGGACATCGCCCGCGACCTCGGTCTGGATTACACGACGCGCTCCCGGTTCGCCGGACGCAACGGACGCACCGCACCGGCCGACCTGATCGTCGGCGATCCGAACTCTGCCGACATCGTCGTGGCCGCAAAGGGTTTCGACTCCACCGGATCGAAGCTCACCGACGCCGTCCGCGAGATCGAGGAGATGGCCGAGGTGCGCCTCCCGACGCAGCTGGTCCTGGCGGTGATCGACGGAATCGGCTGGAAGTCACGACAGTCCGACCTCCGACGCATCCATCAGCTGTGGGCGACCCGCCAGATCGACGGCATGTACACCCTCGTCACGCTCGACCGCTTCCGCGCCGATGTCGCCGAGTTCGCCCGGTTGCGGCGCCTCATCTGACGCTTCGCTCAGCTGAGCAGCAGCGGCAGCCGCACCCAGAAGGTCGCGCCCTCACCCGGCGTCGATTCGACGCCGACCCGACCCCCGTGCGCCTCCACGAGGGCGGCGACGATGGACAGGCCCAGGCCGCTTCCGCCGCCCGAACCCCGGTGGCGTGACTGGTCACCGCGGTAGAACCGCTCGAAGACGTGGTCGGCGTCTTCCGGGGCCAGTCCCGGTCCGGTGTCGGCGACCGTCAGCACCACCTCCGATCCGCCGTCAGGATCTGCCTCGACCGCCACCCCGACCGTGATCGACGCGTCGTCCGGGGTGTGGTTGACCGCGTTGCCGATGAGGTTGCGCAGCACCTGCAAAAGCTTCGGCGCGTCGCCGGATACGACGGGCGGCTGGTCGCCGGTCGTCACCTCGAGCCGGATGTCCCGATCCGGGGCGGCCACCCGTGCGGACTGCACGGCGTCAGCGGCCAGGCTCAACAGGTCGACCGGTGCCGTGGCGAGGGGACGCTGCGCGTCGAGACGAGCCAGCATCAGCAGGTCCTCGACGAGCAGGTTCATCCGGCCCGCCTCGTCGTCGATGCGCCGCATGGCATCGGTGACATCGGGAACACCGCCCTGCGAATAGAGTTCGGCGAATCCCTTGATGGAGGTCAGCGGCGTGCGCAGCTCGTGGCTGGCGTCGGCGATGAAGCGTCGCATCTCCTCTTCGGAGGCACGGGCCTGCCGCTCGGAGGCAGCAGTGGTGACGAAGGCCTGCTGGATCTGGCCGAGCATCGTGTTCAGCGAATCCGACAGACTGCCGACCTCGGTGTTGGGTGCGGCCGGCGGAACTCGGCGCGTGAGGTCGCCCGCGGCGATCGCCTGAGCTGTCTCCTCGACCCTGCGCAGGGGACGAAGACTGGTCCGCACCAACAGATAACTGAGCACGCCGATGAGCACCACGACCACGGCGCCGATGGCGAACTGCAGCCAGATCAGCCGGCTCACGGTGGCATCGATGTCCGACATCGGGGTGGCCACGATCGACGTACCGAACCGGTTGCTGCGCTTGATCACCCGCCACTGGGGACCGTGCGGATCCACCGATCCGACGGTCACCGGACCGGCGTTGTCGCCGGTGAGCCGGTCGAGATCCGGGGCGTGGTCGAACTGGTTGTAGACGCTGACCGCCGAGATACCGCCCGGCCCTCGGAGAATCGACTCCACGTAGTACGGCGACGGCGGACGACGCGGCCCCGGCGGGCCGGAGCGCGGTTCGTCGGCCGGAGATCGTGGCTCAGCCCAGGTGCGGGTGGCGTTGACCAGTCCTTCGTCGGCGCGGGAGATGAGGTCCTGGCGCATCGACGAGGTGACCGCCACCCCGGAGGCCAACAGCCCGACGACCACCAGGGCGAGCGTGAGTGCGACCAGGGAGAACCGCAGTGGCACACCGCGCTTGCGCGGCTGCGGCGTCGGAACGGGTGCGGACATCAGCCGCGCGGCTCGCGCATCACATAGCCGACACCGCGCAGGGTGTGGATGAGACGCTTCTCGCCGTTGTCGAGTTTGCGACGCAGGTAAGAGACATAGGACTCGACGACGTTCACCTCACCGCCGAAGTCGTAGTTCCAGACATGATCGAGGATGCGGGGTTTGGACAGCACCGTCCCCGCGTTGACCATGAAATACCGCAGCAGGGTGAACTCGGTCGGCGAGAGCTGGACCGGTTTGCCCGCCTTGAAGACCTCGTGGGTCTCGTCGTCGAGCTCGAGGTCGGCGAAGGTGATCCGCGACGAGGCCTGCTGCTCCTCGCCGAATCCGCTGCGCCGCAGGAGCACCTGCAATCGGGCGACGACCTCCTCGAGGCTGAACGGCTTGGTGACGTAGTCGTCGCCGCCGATCGTCAGCCCGTTGACCTTGTCCTCGACCGAGTCCCGAGCCGACAGGAACAAGGCGGGGGCCTCTATCCCGTCCGCGCGGAGACGACGCAACAGACCGAAACCGTCCATGCCCGGCATCATGACGTCGAGGATCAGGATGTCGGGTTTCCTGCTGCGACATCGGTCGATCGCCGCCGGTCCGTCGGCGGCGGTCTCGACGTCGTATCCCTGGAACTTCAGCGACACCGACAGCAGCTGACGGATGTTCTCCTCGTCGTCGACGACGAGGACCTTCGCGCCGCGCGCGGCGTCGTTCTCGGCCGGTCTGGTCACACGTCTACTGTTCCAAAGTCGCCTGGGGCCTCACTGGCCGGACACTGGGAGGTTCCTGTGAGCCTCGACCTGCGGCTTATCGGCGATCCTCAAGCCGTGGGGTCGCCGTAGGCAGCAGCGATGGCCTCGGAGTCGCGCCATCGGGAGTAGGTGGGAACCTGGGGCCACCCGGCGGGCGAGTCCTGCCACTCCTCCTGGCGCCCCCACGGCAGCACGTCGAGAAGACCGAAGGTGAACCCGAGCTGTTCGGTCCCACGACCCGCGGTGTGCCAGGTGCGGTACACCGTGTCGCCGTCTCGTAGGAAGACGTTGATCGCGAAACCCTCACCCGGCGCGGCGTCGACGTCGGCGGAGAAGGTCGTCCCTGCCGAGGAGTACCAGTCCATGCGGTTGCCGACGCGCTTCTTGTAGGCCAAAGCTTCCTCGATCGGGCCGTGGGTGATGATCACGAACCGGGCGTCGTAGTCGGCGAGGAAGTCCAGTCGGCTGAACTGCGCCGTGTACCCGGTGCATCCGGGGCACTGGTAGGTCGCGCCGGGATTCCACATGTGGTTGTAGACGATCAGCTGCGACCTCCCGTCGAAGACGTCGACGAGACGGATCGGCCCGTCGGGTCCGGTCAGGGTGTAGTCCGGCATCTCGACCATCGGCAGGCGACGGCGCTGCGCGGCGATCGCGTCCAGTTCACGGGTGGCCGCCTTCTCCCTGGCGCGCAGTTCGGCCAGCGCGGCGGTCCAGGTGTCGTGGTCGGCCACGGGTGGAAGTTGATCGCTCATCGCGGTGCCCTTTCGATCGATGCGGATGGTCCCGCAGAGGCAGACCGCGGCGCGGAGCTCAACTCATCGCTGTCGCATGTACGGCGCGGCGTACCCGATCTTCATGGGTGCCTCGCCGAGCCACGCCGCCAGCTCCGCGGCCCGCGCGTCGAGTTTCCTCCGGGCCTCGGCCGGCAGGGGTTCGAGCGGGTGGATCGCGATCGAGTTGTCATCCCGGCGATACCAGCCGCCGACGATCCGCCCGTCCCACCACGCGGTCTGGCCGCCGTTGCCCACCGAGTCGAAGACCGCGGGTCCGTGATCGCCGAGATAGAAATCGCGCTCCTTGAAGCCCATCGTCGTGGGATCGAGTTCGGGCAGCAGCACCGCCTGCGGTTCGCAGTCCTCGTCGTCCCCGTCCCCGTTGTCGCTGTCACTGTCGCCGGGAAGGTCGTCGGGCAACACATGACCGACGCCGCCATCCAGGTCGACCTCTACGGTGCCGAGGTCGGCGAGCGCGGCACGCACCGCGGTCTTGGTGGAACCCAGCCACCACACGATGTCGGTCTCGGTGCCCGGGCCGTACGTGCGCAGCCAGCGTTCGATGAGGGCTTTGTGCCCGTCGTGCACACTCGGCACGTCCGGGGTCTCGCCGAGCCACACCTTCATCGACGTCCACGCCGGCCGGGACAGATGCCAGTCGAGGCGGTTGGGTCCACGGACGATGTCGCCCGAGGCGTCGAGCATGTTGAGCACCCGCGGCCCGAAATGACTCTTGCCGGCCCACGACTTGCCCTCGCCGAAGATGATCGACCCGTCCAGGGCGGGCAGTCGGCCGCGGAGTTCGGTCGACGTCAGGGACTCGCCGCCGGCGAGCTCGGCGAGGACCGCGTCCCGCGCGGTCTCGATCCAGCCCTCCGGGTCGTCGACCTCGGGAGTGCGCCGGAGATCGCGGAGCATATTGGTGCGCTCGGAGGCAGAGATGCGGGGACCGAGCGCACCGATCGACTCGGCCAGGAGATCTCGGGGGAAGGCGAAGAGTGTTCGGCGCATCGCGAGATGTCTGACGAGGGTCCGGTCCCCGTACAGCGCAGTGTCGATGTCGGCGCGGGCGAGACCGTCGACGCGCGCCCAGGCGGACAGATACACCGTCGACGGCGTGGTCGAGTGGAGGCCGACCATCGTCCTCGCGGCGTCGACGGCGGACGGCGCTCGCGACGCGGCGTCGAGATGCATGCGACGCATCAGACGGGAACGGCGCTGGGCGTCGGTGATGCGGGGTCGCACTGGCATGCCGCGATCCTAGTGATCTGCCGAGCCGAGGAAGCAGATGAAAAGAGGGAGCCGGGAAGAAGAGGGGAAGCGGGTGCCGGAGACCGGCCGACCCCCATCGACCCGGTACCCCGGCACCCGCCCGGTTGCGTGGGCCGGACGACACACAGCCCCCGACGGGCAGTGCCTGAGAACACCTCCGTGTGTCCTGCGACCGACGCATCCTTACGCTCCCGACCCCCGGTCGGGAACGCTCACCAAGGAGACCCCACCGCGCGAGCCGAGTACAGCCGCCGTCCGGAATCGGGCGCGAATATCCAGGTCAGGACGCGAACGGACTATCCGGACCGGACACGGACGAATCCGGATCCGGACGTGTTCAGGTCAGATGACCTGGTCGCTCGTGGCCGACGTGTCCGTCGCCACGTCCTCCGACGCTGGCGCCCCCGTCCCGCCTGTCGCAGAATGGGTCGGTCGATCAATCGTGCAGTCGGAGCGTGGAGTCGGGTGAGTGGATTTCGGTGAAGCGCTCGCGCGCCTGTTCGTGCAAGCGGGTCGCCCCACCCTTCGGGCATCGGCGGCCCGGGCCAAGGTCTCCGCGCAGCGCATCAGCGACTGGCGCAACGGGCGGCATCTGCCCCGCGACTTCGCGACCGTCGAACCACTCCTGGTCTGGCTGACGTCCCGGGCGGTGGCCGCGGGCGTCGCCGATGCCCTCACGATTCCCCAGTGGCGAGAACTATGGCACCGTCACCTGAATCAGGAGGCTCCCGAAACCCCGGCGCCGCCGGCCCGCCACGCCCGACCCTATGCCGGACTGGCCACGCTCACCGCCGCCGACAGCGAGCTGTACTTCGGCCGCGACGACCTCGTCGGCATCCTCGTGGACACGATCATCACCGCCGGGTCCGGGCCCTCGATGCTGTCGCCCTCTTCCCGGCTCGTCGTTGTCACGGGTGTGTCGGGCTCGGGCAAGTCGTCGCTGCTGCGTGCCGGACTGGCCCGTGACCCGCGGATCTCGACACCACGTCTCGCGGAGGTCACCCCGGACGGGCTCACCATCGCGCCGCCGGTCGACGGTGAGACCGACGCGGTCATCGTCATCGACCAGTTCGAGAACGTCTTCTCCCTTGCGGACGAGCTGCGATCGGCCACGATGCGCGAGGTCGAGGAACTCGCGGCCGACACCGTCGTGGTGGTGGGGGTCCGCGCGGACTTCTTCAGCCAGTGCGTGGAACACCCGTTCCTCGCCGACGCGTGGCAGAACCGCTGCGTGATCGTCTCGGAGATGACGCGCACCCAGCTCCGCGAGGTCATCACCGCCCCGGTCCGGCTGGCCGGTGGACGTATCGAGGCAGGCCTGGCCGATGTGATGATCACCGACCTGTACGAGGCGTCGACGGTCGGCGACCGCGCCGGGAGGCTGCCTCTGCTGGCCCACGTCCTCCAGGCGACCTGGGCACGACGGTCCGGCAACCGCATGACCCTCTCCGGCTATCGCGCGACCGGTGGCATCGCCCGCGCGGTCGCCGACACCGCGGAAGCCGCGTGGGAGGCCATCGCCCCCGAACACCGCGACCTCGCCCGCGCGGTCCTGTTGTCGCTCGTACATGTGGGTCCGGCCGGGATCGCGCTGCGGGTGCCGCTGTCGACCTCGACCGTCAGCAGCCGCTTCCCACCCGAGGTCTCGACCGTCATCGACGAGTTCGCGCAGGCCCGGCTGCTGACCGTGTCCGCCGAGTCGGTGATGCTGGTGCACGACGTGGTGCTGACCGCGTGGCCGCGCCTGGCGGCGTGGATCGCCGACGACTCCGACACCCACGTGTGGTGGCAGCAGCTCGACGCCGACACCCAGTCGTGGGTGGACAACGGCCGGAGCCGCTCGTTCCTCTACACCGGTTCGCGACTCGACGACGCCAAGCGTCACCGCGAAGCCCTGCGCAGCAACTACGTCCACCTGTTGAGCAGGGACAACGACGAGTTCCTCGACTCCGCGGTCGCGGCGCAGCGTCGGCGCCGACTGCTGCAGGTGGGTGCGGTCTCGGTGATCGCGGTCCTTGCGATCGCGGCGTCGATCACTGCGGTCATCGGCTTCCGACAGGCACACGACCTGCGACAACAGCGAAACGCCGCGGAACGCGCGGCCCTGCTGTCCCACATCGACAGCATGGAGTACTCGAATCCGTCGTTGGCGGCGCGGCTCCTCCTCGTCGCGCATCAGCTCTACCCCGACGATCCGACGGTGGCCGGGCGCCTGCGCGGCGCGGCCACCAGCCCGCTCGCCACACAGATCACCGGTCACACCGGCCCCGTGTACGACCTGGCGTTCGACCGGTCGGGCCGCTACCTCGCCTCGGCGAGCGGCGACCGCACGGTCCGGGTGTGGGAGAGCACCGACAGCACTCCGCGGTACCGCGCGGTGGCCACCCTGCACGGGTTCGGCAACTACGTCACCTCCACCGGCTTCCACCCAACGCGACCGCTCCTGGCCACCTCCAGCGGTGACGGTTCGGTCCGGATCTGGGACCTCTCCGATCCCGCCCGGCCGGTGCTGCGGGTGACGGTGCCGCTGCGCCGCGGCACCGTCTACATGGCCCGCTTCTCCGCCGACGGCCGCACACTCGCCGCCTCGTCCGACGACGGTTCCATCACGGTGTTCGCGGTGTCGCCGACCGGGACACTGCGCGAGACCGCGGTGATCCGGGGTCACCGTGCCGCCGCGCGAACGCTGTCCTTCAGCCCCGACGGACGGCTGCTCGCCAGCGGCGGGGACGACCGCGTCGTGCGTCTGTGGACCACCGGCGAGCGGCCCGCGCCCGTCGGCGGACCCATCACCGGGTTCCCCAGCATCACGCACGCCGTCGCCTTCAGCCCGGACAGTCGCTCACTGGCCGTCACCGGCGACAGCCCGAACGCCCAACTCTGGGACGTGACACAGCCGCTGTCCCCCCGGCCGCTGAGCACGGCACTCCCGACTGCCACCGCCGGCTCCTGGTCGGTCGCTTTCGATCCGACGGGTTCGCAGGTCGCCTCGGCACGCGCCGACGGCACGGTCCGGGTGTGGAACACGACGAATCGCAGTTCGCCCACGGCCCAGTGGGCGCTGCAGACCGCCTCCGAGCAGGGTTCCGTGCGCACCTTCTCGGCCGCCTTCGACCCGACCGGTGACCGCCTCGTGTCCGGACGGTCCGACGGCACTATCGACGTCTGGTCGTTGCCCGACCGTTCGGTCCCCGACCGGGGCGGCACGATCAGCGGGGTGGCCACCGACCCGGCGCAGCGCATCCTCGCGACCGTCGGCTCGGACACCACCCTCAACGTCTGGACCCTGGACGGCGCGGAGATGTCCCTGCGTTCCCGCACTCCCGTCCAGCGGCGGGTCAACGATCACCCGCGCGTCTCGGTGAACGAACGCGGAACCCTCGCGGCGACGGCCAACAACAACGGCGGTCTCGTCGAACTGTGGGACATCGGCAACCCGGACGCACCCCGTGCCGCAGCCAGACTGCCGGTCGCGACGCGCTACTCGTTCCCGGTCGGGTTCGCGCCCACCGGCAACGTCCTCGCGACCGGCGACACCGACACCACGATCGCCCTGTGGGACACCAGCGACCCCACCTCGCCGACCCGCATCGGCGCTCCCCTGCGCGGTCCGGCCGACCTCATCCGCAGCGTCGCCTTCAGCCCCGACGGCACCCGCCTGGCGGTGACCTCCGACGACAAGCGCGTGTACCTCTACGACCTGACCACTCGGGACACCAACCCGGTGACGGTGATCGCCGACGACGCACCCGTCACGCAAGCGGCCTTCGACGACGACGGCGAGGTCCTGGTCGTGGCCGCCCGCGATCTGTCCACCTGGCGGCTGCCGGCAACGGACACCGACGGTGAGGCCGAACTGATCGACCGGCACGAGGACATGTACGCCAACACGCTGTCCATGTCGCCCAACCGGATCGCGGTGGGCACCGCCACGCACGAGCTGATCAGCTTCGCGCTCGCCGACGACGGCACGCTGAGTGATCGGCAGTCGGTGGGGTCGCTGCTCAACTCCACCGACACCACCACGACCTGGCAGGTCCCGGTCCGGCTCCCGGCGGACGACGAGATCATCGCCGGCGGCGACACCACCGGCAACGTCTACGTGCACACGCTGGCCGTGCCCGAGGCCCGCGAATGGGTATGCGACAGCACGACTCCCATGACCGAGGCGCAGCGGGAGACCTATCTGCCCCACGCCGACATCCGGGGCGACTGCGACTGAGGTGGTCAGCGGAAGCCGAGCACTTCCTCGCCCCACGCCTCCCACAGGTCGCCGTCGAGATTCTGGACCACCCGGTCCTCGGCGTCGATGCGCAACACCGGTCGTCGACCGGTGTCGTAGGTCGGCCAGTCGTCACCGAGCGGGCCGGCGTCGGGTGCGCGACCGTGCGCGAACGACGTCCACCGGCGCATGAGTCTCTCCGACACGGCTTCTCCGTGTCTGCGTCCGCCGAGCAGGAACGTGATGTCCCGCGGACCCGAACCGAGATTCCCCCATACATAGGGCACCTCGGTGGCATGGGCGGCGCCGAGACCCAACAACCGGAACATCCGGGTGGTCCAGTCATATCGGTAGACATAGACGGGCGCCCGGTGTGCATGGGCGTCCGCGAGCCACAGCGTGGGCATGCGGAACGCGACGTCGCGCGCCACCCCGAGACCGGTGACCTTGGGACGCAGACCCGAGTACGCCGAAAGCACCTGTGCGCGTTCGGGCAACACCACCTCGGGGTACTCCTCGCGCATGCCGGCGAACATCCGCTCGATCTCCTCGGTCGTGATCGGCATGAGCGGCGACTTCATGTATTTGAAGAGGTTCGCCTCGTCACGGTTGGTCCCGATGATCAGAGGTACGGGCAGCGCCCGACCATCACGGTAGACGTCGAGGGGATGTTCGGGCAGCAGGTCGCCGTCGACCACCGGGGCGAAGGCGATGGTGCCGGGCGATTCGGTGGGAACCTTGGCGAACAGTTCCGTGGTCAGCGTCGAACACCTTGCGCCGTCGAGGGATTCGAGCCGTTCCACCACCCCCGCCGTGTCGCCCGGGTCCTCGACACCGGCGGTCTCGAGCAGCATCTGCGCGACGCGGGCGGCCCGGCCGGCACCGTACATCGACGTCACCGGCGAACTCTGCGCGATCGCGCGGCCGAACAGTCCCTCCGCCGCGGGCATCGTCAACAGCGCGGTGACGAGCCCGGCGCCCGCCGACTCACCGAACAGGGTCACCTTGTCCGGATCGCCGCCGAATGCGGAGATGTGGTCGCGCACCCAGGCCAGCGCCGTGAGTACGTCGCTGAGGCCGACGTTCGACTCGAAGCGGGGATCGATCGACGACAGGTCGGCGAACCCGAGCACGCCGAGCCGGTAGTTCAGGGTCACGATCACCACGTCGCCGGTGGCGGCGAGCGCCGCGCCGTCGTAGTACGGCTGGCTACCGGAACCCAGCACGTACGCTCCGCCGTGCAGCCAGACCATGACCGGCAGTGCGACGGCGTCGTGCGCATGTTCCGACGCCCCCGGCGGTGTCCACACGTTGAGGAACAGACAGTCCTCGTCCATCACGACGTCCGGGCCGAGCCGGACGGCCGGGTTGAGTTCCTGCGGGCACACGGCGCCGAACATCTGGGCGTCGATGACGGCGTCGGCGTCGCCGTCGGGGATCAGCGGCCGGGCACGACGCCATCTCAGGTCGTCCAGAGGGGGCCGCGCATATCGGATACCGCGCCAGACGTCGGCGCGGTCGGTGGCGACCCCGCGGTAGGTACCCAGTGCGGTACGAGCAAGCGGATCCGCGACCGGGGACGCCGACGTCGTCTCGGCTACGGCGGAGATACCGGGTTCGTCGTGCTCCATCTGTACATCGTGCCCTGCAAGAGGAACCACGGGTGGCCGGAATGCGCACCTCGGCTGGGTAAAGTGCAGACCATGGATGTACTACGCAACGTCGTAATTCTGCTGCACATCGTCGGCTTCGCGGTGACCTTCGGAACCTGGGTCTCCCAGGCGGTCACCCGTGAGTTCCGGTTCACCCGCGTCATGGACTACGGCGTACTGCTGTCGTTCATCACCGGACTCGCGCTCGCCGCGCCGTGGCCCGCCGGGATCGACCTGAATTACCCGAAGATCGGCATCAAGCTGGTCATCCTCGTCGCCCTCGGTGCGATCCTCGGCATCGGCAGCGCGCGACAGAAGCGCACCGGTGAACCGGTGCCGCGTGCACTGTTCTGGGCCGTGGGCGCGTTGTCGCTGCTCGCAGCCGGTCTCGCCGTCATCTGGTGACACGAGAGGTGGCGGGCGTTCGAGCCCGCCACCTCGTGGAGCCCCCTGTCAGGATTGAACTGACGACCGCTCGCTTACAAGGCGAGTGCTCTACCACTGAGCTAAGGAGGCGTGCGTGCGCGAGTATATCCACCGCGCCCGTGCCCGCCCCATCGGACCCGGTCAGGCCGGGATCGCGGCGACCGCCTCGATCTCCACCAACTGGTCGTCGTAGGCCAGTACCGAGACACCCAGCAGGCTGCCGGCCGGCTTGTGGTCGCCGAAAGCCGCGGTCACCGCATCCCACGCGACCACCAGATCGGCTTGCAGGTGTTCGGCGACGAAGACGGTGACCTTCGCGACGTCGGTCAGCGACGCGCCTGCCTCGGCGAGTGCGGTCTCCAGGTTCGCCATGCACTGCCGGGCCTGTTCGCTGACGTCGCCGGGGGCGACGGTGGCGCCGTCCTCGTCGATGGGTGCGGCACCCGCGGTGAAGACGAGACTACCGGGGGCCACTGTCGCACTTCGGGTGTGACCGTTACGGGGACCGTTGATCTGCACTGAGGACATGCCACGATCCTAGAGTGCGCCGGCGAACTGGCGGCCCCGCATGAGATCCGCCGTGTCCGGGTACCGCAGTGTCGGTACCGCCGTGTGCTGGTGGTTCGCCGACGAGATCGATTCGGTGTCAAGATCGGAACGGCAGTCGTCGACCATCGTCGACTCCGACCGACCGCGAAGGTCCGACCGATCCAAGGAGGCATGGGTGCGCGAGTTCCTCGGCCGCGCGCTTCGTCGGCTCACCGGTACCCGGCAGGCGACGATCGACACGATCGAACCCGGCAGCATCATGGTGTCGCCGCGCAAACCGATCGAACCGTTCGACGTCGCGGCGATCACCGAGGTGCTCGACCTCGCCACCAAGATCGGCGCCGTCCTGCTCGACTCGGGCACCGGCGCAATCGACACCCAGACCCAGATCAAGTTCGTCGCAGGCGTTTACGGCCTCGACGACGTCGACGTCGACGTGACGTACAACACGATCGTCGTCAGCGCCCGGCGAGGCGCCACCCTCCCGCCGATCACCACGATGGAGCAGGTCTACTACCGCTCGATGGACTTCACCCGGCTCGCCCAGGTGGACCGGCTCGTCCGGCGCATCCGCGACTCCGGCATCACCCCGTCGACCGCGCACCGGATGGTCGACGAGATCATCACCGCGCCACATCCGTACCCGCACTGGGTCGCGACGGTCGCGTGGGGCGCGATGGCGTCGGGGATCTCCGTCCTGCTCGGCGGCCAGTACCTGGTCGCCGCCCTGGCGTTCCTCACCACGGTCGCGATCGTGGTGATCAACCGGAACCTCAACCGGATCGGTACGCCCGTCTTCTTTCAGCAGCTCGTCGGCGGATTCATCGCCGTGGTCCCGGCGGCCCTCGTCTTCGGCGCGGCCGACCGGCTCGGTGTGGAGATAACACCGTCACAGGTCATCGCCGCCGGCATCGTCGTCCTGCTCTCGGGGCTGTCGCTCGTCGGTTCGGTGCAGGACGCCATCACCGGCGCCCCGATCACCGGCGTCGCCCGGTTCTTCGAACTCCTCCTCATGACCGGCGGCATCATCGCCGGTGTCGGTGTGGCCATCCGGCTGCTCGAGGCGGGCGGCATCTTCCTGCCGACGATCACCACGACCACCAGCTTCGAAGCGGTGGAACTGCCGATTCGGGTGGCTGCGGGCGCCTTCGCGGCCTGCGCCTACGCACTGGCCAGCTATGCCGAGACACGCGCGCTCGGGGTCGCCTTCCTCGGCGGCCTCATCGGTACCGCGGTCGCGGCCTCGGCGACCTTCACCTCCATCGGCGACGTGATCGCCAACGGTCTCGCCGCTGCATTCGTCGGACTCGTCGGCGGCCTGATGGCCCGCCGCGCGCTGACGCCGCCGCTGGTCGTCGCGGTCGCCGGCATCACCCCGCTCCTGCCGGGTCTGGCCGTCTACCGCGGCCTGTACGGCATCCTCAGCGAACAGACGCTCAGCGGTTTCACCTGGATCGCGAACGCCCTCGCCATCGGATGCGCCCTCGCCGCGGGCGTCACCCTCGGCGAGTTCGTCGCCCGGTCGCTGCGCCGGCCACAGCTGCCCCCGCGGCCCGACTGGAGCCTGCGGCGCCGCCTCCTCGCCCAGCGCGAGGCCCGCGAGGGGCGGGCGATCCGCCAGAACCGCCGGTGGCCCCCACCACCGCGGCGGTTCTGAGCACCCTCATCCCCCGGGTAGAATGGCGAATCGGGCGCGCCACCCACCGGCCGCTCGAGCCCGTACGGCCCCAGGCCACACCGCGACACCGCACGCACTACGAGGGGACTCACATGCCCGCGAAGACCACCGACATCGCCGACGAAGAACTGGAACCGGTAGCCGACGAGACCGCGAATTCGGCGCGTCGCGTCGTGGCCGCCTACGCCACCGACGCCGACGAATGCCGGATGCTGCTCGCCATGCTGGGGATCGCGCCGGGCGAGAACGCCTGATCAGGTGACGCCGCGACCGGCTGGAACCGGGCACGACGCCGCCCGAGACCGCGAGCACGGGGAGGGGCCCAACCGGGTTGCTCCGCACGACGGCGCAGAGTTCGTCGTCGTCGCCAACCGTCTGCCCGTCGACAAGGAGGTCCTGCCCGACGGCACTGTCAACTGGAAGCGGAGTCCCGGCGGCCTGGTGACCGCCCTCGAGCCGATTCTGCGAGCCAACACCGGTGCGTGGGTCGGATGGTCGGGCATCCCCGATTCCGACGACAATCCCCCGGACATCGAGGGCATCGACATCCACGCGGTGCCGCTGTCCACCCGGGAGATCGCCGAGTACTACGAGGGCTTCTCCAACGGTGCACTGTGGCCGCTCTACCACGACGTCATCGTCAAACCCGAGTACCACCGCGAGTGGTGGAACACCTATGTCGAGGTCAACCGGCGGTTCGCCGAGGCCGCGTCGAAGGCGGCCGGCGAGGGTGCCGTCGTGTGGGTGCAGGACTATCAGCTGCAGCTCGTCCCGAAGATGCTGCGCATGCTGCGGCCCGACGTGAAGATCGGCTTCTTCCTGCACATCCCGTTCCCGCCGGTGGAACTGTTCATGCAGATGCCGTGGCGCACCGAGATCGTCGAGGGCCTCCTGGGCGCCGACCTGATCGGTTTCCACCTGCCCGGCGGAGCTCAGAACTTCCTCTTCCTCGCGCGCCGGCTGGCCGGCCAGGCCACCAGCAAGGGCACCGTCGGTGTCCGGTCGCGCTTCGGCGTCGTCCAGGCCGGCTTCCGCACCGTGCGCGTGGGTGCGTTCCCCATCTCGATCGACTCCGGCGAACTCGCCGCACTGGCGAAGACCAAGAAGATCCGTGATCGGGCCGCCGAGATCCGCAAGGAACTGGGCAATCCCAGGACGATCATGCTCGGCGTCGATCGACTCGACTACACCAAGGGCATCGACGTCCGCCTGAAGGCGATCTCGGAGTTGCTGGACGAGGAACGGCTCGACCCGTCCGAGACGGTGATGATCCAGCTCGCCACCCCCAGTCGGGAACGCGTCGAGAGCTACAAGCGGATGCGCGCGGGAATCGAGCAACTGGTCGGCAACATCAACGGCAACCACAGCAGCACGGTGAGTCGGCCGGTCGTCCAGTATCTCCACCGACCGGTGCCGCGCGATGAGCTCATCGCCTTCTTCGTGGCCGCCGACGTCATGCTGGTGACGCCCCTGCGCGACGGCATGAACCTCGTGGCCAAGGAGTACGTGGCCTGCCGCAGTGACCTGGGCGGCGCCCTGGTGCTCAGCGAGTTCACCGGTGCCGCAGCCGAATTGCGGTCGGCGTACCAGGCCAACCCGTATGACCTCGACGGAGTGAAGGACGCCATCGAAGCAGCGGTGAACCAGAGCGAACACGAGGGACGACGCCGTATGCGGGCGCTGCGCCGACAGGTACTCGCCCACGACGTCGACAAATGGGCCCGCAGCTTCCTGGGTACTCTCGGCGAGAACTCGGAGACCGAACTGGAACCGAACCGCGGTGTACACCTGGTGGACTCGGACGCCGAGGCCGCTGAGGCGTCGAACGAGGTCGTCGACAACGTATGAGCGACACCGGGATTCCCGCGGCGCTACGCGAAGCCCTCGACGGGGCCGCGCGCGCACGTCGGCTGCTCGTCGCGTCCGACTACGACGGATGCGTGTCGCCGATCGTGTCGCGTCCGGAGGACGCGGTACCCGATCCCGCGTCGGTCATCGCCCTGGAGGCGGCCGCTGCGCTCGCCGACACCGAGGTCGCGGTCATCTCCGGTCGTGAGCTCGCCGTCCTCGCAGCTCTGTCCGGCCTGTCGGCACCGGTGACGCTGGTCGGGAGTCACGGCAGCGAGTTCGACACCGGTTTCGCGGTCGAGGTGACCGACGAGGCACGCGCACTGCTCGTCCGGCTCATCGACGAATTGCGCGGCATCGCAGCACGATTCCCCGGCTCGACGGTCGAGACCAAACCCGCGAGCACCGTACTGCACGTCCGCAACGCGGACCCGGATGACGCCGTGACGGCACTCGAATGCGCACGATCCGGCCCCGGCGCCTGGGACGGCGTACATCCCACCGAGGGCAAGAGCGTGCTCGAACTCGCGGTCATCGAAACCAGCAAGGGACATGCGCTCGACACCCTGCGGGAGCGTCTCGACTGCGACGTCGTCATCTACCTGGGCGACGACGTGACCGATGAGAAGGCGTTCGCGCACCTGCGTCCCGACGCCGGTGACATCGGTATCAAGGTCGGCGACGGGGATACGGCCGCCGGCTTCCGGATCGGGGACACCGACGACGTCGCCGCCGTTCTCGATCACGTGGCCACCGCGCGGCGAGGCGTTCTCGGCGCCTGATCCGGTTCAGCCGATGGTGATGCGGGTCGTCGCGTCGTCGTAGGGCAGGTCACCGCGGACCGTTGCGGTCACCGCATAGGAGTTGAGGGTGATCGTGCCGCGGTGGTTGTCGAGGAAGGCGGTGTCCGCGGCGTCGCGTCCGGTGGCGATGCGGACGAACGACTGCCGGGGGGCCAGCCGCGTGGCGTCGACGACCACCCATCGACCGTCGATGATCGCCTCCGCGACAGCGTGGAAATCCATCGGGGAGCATCCCGGCGCGTACACGGCGACGAGCCGAGCCGGGATGTTCAGCGCTCTGAGGAGTGCGACGACAAGGTGTGCGTAGTCCCGGCACACCCCGGCCCCGGCGAGCAGGGTGTCGACGGCACCGTCGATGGGGTCGCTCGTCCCGGGAATGTAGCTGAGCCGTTTCTGGACGAAGGTCACCACCTGATCCAGGAGTTCCCCCTCGGGCAGTGACAGGTCGAACTGCCCGGCGACGAACCCGAAGAACTTGTCGCACTCCGCATACCGACTGGGCCGCAGGTACCGCGACCGGTCGGTGCTCTCCACCGGGAGCGGGTCCGCGGGAGTGAGGATCTCGGCGGTGTAGTCGATCGTCAGCAGTCCACGGTCGAGCTGCATCCGGTGGATCCGCGACCCATGGTCGGCGACCAGTTCCTCCGCGGCGACGGCCTCGCCGTCCAGCTCGATCTTGAGTTCCTCCTGCAACTGCAGGCCGGGCAGCTTCGCGACCGTGATCTGCATCTCGAGTTCGGTCGGGTCGTCGATGCGCACCTCGAGCCGGGCGGACACATCGCGGGGCAGGGTCATGTCCCCCACCGTAGGTGATCACCCCCGGCTCGGCACACGTGGCGGTCGGCGTCCGCGAACCGACGGCGGTTCAGAGTGTGGCGACGGCGGCGATCGGATCGGCGTAGATGACACTCAGCGCCACCACGACCGCAGCGCTCTCCTGAACGTGCACACCGAATCTCGACGGCGCGATCTCCAGCGACCACTCGATGGTCGACGCCTCGTCGAAGGCCGCCTGTACCGGCGCGAGGCCCCGCGGGTGCGCCGAGAACGCGTCACCGGCGACGACGATCGTGTCGGGGTTGATCACGTCACGGATCAACGCGGCCGCCTCCCCGAGGACCCGCGCGCGTTCGTCGACGATGCGGGACGAATCCGGGTCGATGCCGAGGCGCTGCGCGGCGGCCAGCGCCGCGTCGTCACCGATGACGTTCTGCAGCCGGACGCGGGTGAGTCCGGGAGCCAGCACCGGCGCGGACACGGGTAGGTGCGCAATGGTCCCGGCGCCTCGTTCGGGGATGTGCACGCGCCCTTCGAGAGTCATTGCCATACCTGCGGTCTCGCGGGCGTAGAAGAACAGGCCGGTCCCGGACCCGTCCCGCGGTCCGGCCAGCAACAGTTCCGCGGCGGCCATCGCCTCCACGTGTTCACACACCGACACCGGGGTGTCGAGGCGGGCCGCAAGGGTTGCGCCCACCGGGAGCTGATGCCACCGGAGAACACGGTGATCCACCACACCCGTCTCGACGTCGACCGCGCCGCCGACGGCCACCCCGCCCCACAGCAGACGTCGTCCGCTGAACCGGCCGGCGAGCTCGGCGAGCTGCGCGCACAGTTGCCCGATCGCCTCCTGCTGGTCACCGGACGGGGTGAGCACGACATGACTGTGCAGCGTGCGCCCACCGAGATCGGCGATCACCAGCACGGTGCGCCGGGCACCGATGTGCATCCCCGCGACGCACAGCGAGTCCCGGTCGATGGTGAGCGGATTCTTCGGGCGGCCAATGGTTTTCGGACCCGCAAGATCGGGTCGCTCGGCGATCAGGCCGTGGGCTGCCAGCGCATGGACCTGGCGATTGATCGTCGCCGCGGACAGGCCCGTCGTCGCGGCGAGCTGATCCCGGGTCACCGGCCCGCTGACCCGGATCGCATGCAAGACCGCGGCCGCCGGAGTGGACGTCAGTTGCAGCGCCGCCGGGATCACTCCCCCACGCATGGGACGAATGTAGCAGTGCGCGAGCGCACACCGACGCGTCGGCGGGATGTCGCATTGCGTCGTAAGGTGGGCGCATGAGCCCTGACACCAGCACCGACGCCACCGCACCGACCTCTGATCAGCGACCGATCGCCGTCGTCACCGGCGCGAGTTCGGGGATCGGCGCCGCCACCGCTCGTCAACTCGCGAAGCAGGGCTACCACGTGGTACTCGGCGCGCGGCGCGTCGACCGTGTCGAGGCACTCGCCGCCGAGATCGGCGGCACCGGCAAGCAGCTCGACGTCACCGACGAGGATTCGGTGGCGGCGTTCGTCGAGGGCCTCGACCGCGTGCACGTACTCGTGAACAACGCCGGTGGTGCCAAGGGCCTCGACCCGGTTTCCACCGCGAACCTCGACGACTGGCGCTGGATGTGGGAGACCAACGTCCTGGGCAGCCTGCGGATCACCAAGGCCCTCATCCCCGCGCTCATCGCCTCGGGGGACGGACTGATCGTCGCGATCACCTCCGTCGCCGCGCTGGAGGCCTACGACAACGGTGCCGGCTACACCTCGGCCAAACACGCTCAGGCGATCACCCACCGCACCCTGCGCGGCGAACTCCTCGGCAAGCCGGTGCGTCTCACCGAGATCGCGCCGGGCATGGTCGAGACCGACTTCTCGCTCGTGCGATTCGCCGGCGATCAGGAACGCGCCGACGCCGTCTACGAGGGCCTCACCCCGCTGACCGCCGAGGACGTCGCCGAGGTCATCGGCTTCGTGGCTTCCCGCCCGCCGCACGTGAACCTCGACCAGATCGTGCTCAAGCCGCGTGACCAGGCGTCGGCGCGGCGCAACATCAAGACGGGCTAGCGTTCGCTCCGGGGGCTAGCGCGGAGCGGGAACGTTGGTGGTCGGGGCGCCGCTCGGCGTCGCCGGCACCGACGACTCCGTCACCTCGCCCTTGATCGCCGACATCCCCTGCCAGGTCTCCCAGTCGAAGATCCAGTCGTAGATGTCACCGTCGGCCTCCGACAACTGGATGCGCGTACCCGAGACCTCCACGGGGTCACCGTAGACGGCGGTGGTGAAATACCGCTCGGCGTCGGCCTCGGACAGGTTGATGCAGCCGTTGGTGACGTTGGCCGTGCCCTGTACGTTTACCGTCTCGGGATTGGCGTGGATGAACTCGCCGTTGTTGGAGATGCGCACGGCCCAGCGTTCCCGGATGTTGAAGTAGCCGGCCGCCGGGTTGCTCATGAAGAACTCGTCGTACTTCTCGGTGACCACGTGGATCCCCGACCGGGTGACGTTGCGGTCGAGGTCGCCACCGCCGTAGCTGCAGGGCAGGGACATCAGTTCGGCGCCGTCCCGGATCACGACGATGCGGTGCGAGGACTCCACGGCCTGCACCACCTGTGCGCGTCCGATCGAGAAATCACTGGTCACGTCGGCCGCCCCATAGGCGCCGCCGCCGTGGTCGAGGCCGTACAGCTTCGCGTCCATGTGCACCTTGGTGCCGGGGGCCCAGTACTCGCGGGGACGCCAGTGCACGCGAGATCCGTTGTCCTCGCCGAGCCAGGCCCATGACCCCTCGGTGGGCGGCGTGGTGGTGACGGTGAGGGCCCGCTCCACCTCTTCCTTGTCCTCGACGGTCCCGTTGAACTTCAGGATGATCGGCGCCGCGATGCCGACCTCCTGACCGTCGCCGATGTTGACCACGACGTTCAGCTGACTCGACGGCTCGAGCGTGGTGAAGCTCCCCGCCACCGGCACGGTCTTGCCGTCGGTTCCGAGAGCTGTTCCGCTCCAGGTGTATTCGGTGCCATAGCCCAGGGGCTCGGCGATGGTGTAGCTCGTCCGGTCCTCCGACAGCCGGCCGTTCACCACTCGCCCGCGCGGATTCGTCAGCTTCACATCGGGGTTGAGCGTGCCGTCCGCGGCCTGCACGGAGATCTCGGCGATCGGGCTGGGCGCCTCACCGTCGAGCGGCGGGGTGAAGGTCAGCCGGACCTTGGGTTCGGCAGGTTTGTCGCCGCCCGAGCCGGCGTCGGAACCCGTACACGCCGCGATCGCGACCCCGAGTACGCCGACCCCGGCCGCGGCGAGCACAGCACGTCGGTTCACCGGGGCCTGAGAAGTCATCACGCGCTCAACACTACCGACCGCACGTGATCGAGCGGGTGAGCCGCGTGGCTCAGGCCGGCTCCTCGGCGACCGTCGCCACGGACGGCATGTGGGCGCGCTCGCCCGCGTGATCCATGATCGAGAGCACCTCCACCGGACCGTCGTGAGCACAGATCGCGTGCGGGATCATGGTCGAGAACTCCGCGGCATCACCTTCCGGGACGATGATCGTGCGGTCGCCGAGCCGAAGCCGCACCGTGCCCGAGAGCACCGTGAACCATTCCCGACCGGGGTGAACCCTCAGGTCGTCGAGCGGTTCTTCACGTTCGAAGCGCATCTTCGCGACGGTCACCCCCTGGGGGCTGTTCTCGCGCGAGAGCAGCCACATCGTCATCCCCTCGACGGTGTGCGGCTGCGGGCGGATCACGACGTCCGTGTCGTCGGCGGACTCCACGAGCTGATCCAGCGTCGTACCCAGCGCTCGGGCGATCGGGACCAGCTGGTCCAGCGCGACCCGCCGATGTCCGGTCTCGATACGGCTCAGCGTCGACGGGGAGAGGTAGCACCGCGCAGCCAGGGCGTCGAGGGTCCAGCCCTTGGCCAGCCGCAGGCCACGGATGCGCTGGCGGACGACCGCGTCGAGTTCTTGCGTCATAGGCAAGATGGTATGCCCCTAACGCATAGTCGCGCTACCGTCGATCCCATGGCCCACTCCCATGAGCACGCGCATCTCGCGTCGGCACTCGACCTCGACGCCGAACTCGTCGGCGGCTACCTCGACGACGCGGCGGCGGCGATCACCCGATCCCTCGGCCGGACTCCGCAGCGGATCGTCGACCTCGGCGCCGGGACCGGCACCGGGACCGAGGCTCTGGCCCGGCACTTCGACCGGGCGCAGGTCGTGGCGGTCGACAGTTCCCCGGAGATGATCGCCCGCGTGGGCGAACGGGCCCGCGCCGGCGGATTCGAGTCGAGAACCACCACCCTGGTCGCCGACCTCGACGACGGACTTCCGCCGCTGGGCTCCCCGGACGTGATCTGGGCCGCCATGTCGCTGCATCACGTCGCCGACCCCGCCGCACTGTTGCGTCAGGCGGCCGCCGCGCTGGCCCCGGACGGCGTCGTCGCGATCGTGGAGATGGCGGGCCTGCCGCGGTTCGCTCCCGACGCCGACACCGCGCTGGGCACACTCGAGGCCCGATGCCACGCCGCCGCTTCCGGCGCCGGATGGGAGGCCATCGTGGACTGGACCGACACCCTCGACGCTGCGGACTACGACGTGCTGTACCGGGACACGATCCACGTGGCACGTACCGGACCGAGCGAGAGCGTCGCCCGGTACGCGGTCCACTGGTTCAGCCAGTTCCGGCATCGACTGGCCGACGACCTCTCCGGCTCGGAGCTGGCATCCCTCGATCGCCTCATCGCCCCCACCGACCCCGCATCTCTGCACAGGCGCGCCGATCTCACGATGACCGCCGGACGCCTGTTGTGGGTCGCAAAGCCGGCCGTCTGAACACCCTTGCGGCACCTGACCACCGACACCCGAGCGAGGACTCATGAACTCCACCACCGACTCGACCTTCACCGAAACCGGCTCCGTCACTGTTGATCACGACGTCGCGATCATCGGGGGCGGATCCGCAGGACTGAGCGCGGCGACCACACTCGCCCGTTCGCTGCGTTCCGTCGTCGTCATCGACGGCGGTGAACCCCGCAACGCCCCTGCCGACGGTGCCCACAATGTTCTCGGCCTGGAGGGCATCCCGCCGCTCGAACTCCTGGCGCGAGGACGTGCCGAGGTCCGCGGGTACGGCGGTGAGATCCGCCCCGACACGGTCGTCGACGCCCGCCGGGACGGCGATCGGTTCGTCCTGGCCCTCGCGTCGGGCGACACCGTACGGTCGCGACGCCTCTTGTTGGCGACCGGTCTCGTCGACGAACTCCCCGACATCCCCGGCGTCGCCGAACTGTGGGGACACGACGCCCTCCACTGCCCCTACTGCCACGGCTACGAGGTACGCGGGTCCCGGATCGTGGTGCTGGCGACGAGCCCGATGTCCGCCCACCAGGCTCTCCTGTTCGGACAGCTCAGCGACGACGTCACCGTCGTCGCCCACAGCGCCGAGGCGCTGGGTGAGCAGGAGCGCGCGAACCTCGGCGTTGCCGGGATCCCGGTGATCGACACATCGGTCGAGGGGCTACGAATCCGCCACGACGCGACGGACACCGGCGGTGCGATCCCCCGCCTCGACGGTGTCGAGTTGTCCGACGGCACCGTCCTCGACGCTGACGCCGTCGTCGTCGCACCGAGGTTCGTGGTGCGCGGAGATCTCTACGAACGACTCGGCGGCACTCTTGCGCAGACCCCGATGGGCGCGGTCGTCGAGACCGGCCCGATGGGTGCGACCGCGATTCCCGGCGTCTGGGCGGCCGGCAACAACACCACGCTCAACGCGGTGGTGACCGTCGCGATGGGTGAAGGGGTCTCGGCCGGCGCAGCGATCAACGCCGATCTGGTGATGGCCGACGTGCAACAGAAACTCGCCCCCGTCGCGTGACCGGCCTCGCCCCGATCACTCCGGGAAGCCGTCGAGCACGGTCGCGGACGACGACAGGCCCAACCGGGTCGCGCCGGCGGCGATGAGCTCGGCGGCGAATTCCGCCGTCCGGATGCCGCCGCTCGCCTTGACCCCGACACGGTCGCCGACCGCGGCACGCATGAGGCGGACCGCCTCGACACTCGCCCCACCGGCGGGGTGGAAACCGGTCGAGGTCTTCACCATGCCCGCACCCGCCCGCTCGGCACGGCGGCACACCTCGGTCACCGTGTCCGGGCCGGCGAGCTGCAGCAGGACCGCGGACTCGATGATCACCTTCAGCAGCGTCGAATCCCCCACCGCCTCACGCACGGTCAGCACATCGGCGAAGACCTCGTCGAACCGGCCGTCGACCGCGGCGCCGACATCGATCACCATGTCGACCTCATCCGCCCCGGAGTCCACCGCGAGACGCGCCTCGGCGGCCTTGACCAGCGAGTGGTGCTTTCCCGACGGGAAGCCGGCAACCACACAGGTCCGCTGGGAGCCCGTGTCGATCGGCAGCATCGACGGCGACAGGCACACCGCGAACACACCCAGGCGGGCGGCCTCGGCAACGGCGGCCTCCGCGTCGGCGCGGGTGGCCTCGGGCTTGAGAAGCGTGTGGTCGATGATGGCGGCGACGTCGCTACGCCGCAGGTCCGTGTTCGTCACATCGACGAGCTTGGCACACTGAGGGTCGTGACGAGCGGACAGACGACCCCCACCGACCAGACCGAGCACCGCTACGTGCTGACGCTCGGCTGCCCCGACCGCACGGGCATCGTCGCCCGGATCTCGACCTTCCTGACCGAGATCGGCGGCTGGATCACCGAGGCCGGGTACCACTCCGACCCCGACACCGGCTGGTTCTTCACCCGCCAGGCCATCCGTGCCGACACGGTCTCGTTCAGTGCCGAGGAACTACGCGCACGCTTCGCCGCGGAGGTCGCCGCCGAGCTCGGCCCCGAGACCGAGTGGCGCCTCACCGACACACGTGAGGCCAAGTCCGTGGTTCTCCTGGTAAGCAAGGAAACCCACTGTCTCATCGACCTTCTCGGACGTGCACATCGAGGCGAGTTGCCGGCGACCATCAGGGCCGTCGTCGGCAATCATCCCCAACTCGAGGAGTTGGCGACCCGTTTCGAAATCCCGTTCCATCACGTCCCGTTCGGGGGAGAGCGAAAAGCGGAGGCCTTCGCCGAACTCGCCCGGATCGTCGACGGTTACCAGCCGGACGCGGTGGTCCTGGCCCGGTTCATGCAGATCCTGCCGCCGCAGCTGTGCGATGCCTGGGCCGGCCGCGCGATCAACATCCACCACAGCTTCCTGCCGAGCTTCATCGGCGCCCGCCCGTATCACCAGGCTTTCGCCCGGGGCGTCAAACTGATCGGCGCGACATGCCATTACGTCACCGCAGACCTCGACGCGGGTCCGATCATCGAACAGGACGTGATCCGTGTCGATCACAGCGACTCGGTGACCGACATGGTGCGTCAGGGACGCGACATCGAGACGCTCGTACTGTCCCGCGGACTGCGCTGGCACCTCGAGGACCGGGTCCTGGTGCACGGCCGAAAGACGGTGATCTTCAACTAACCTCGCCCCCTGAGGTGCGAGCGAAGCGAGCCTCGAAGGGTCAGCGAAGCGCGCGTTCGTAGAACGACCAGGAGCGGTGAAGCTGGTCCTGCCAGTATCCCCAGGAATGGGTGCCGACGGACGGCAGGTCGACCGTCGCGGGGATGTTCAACTGCCGCAGGCGGTTCACCAGCTGCAGGGTGCAGGCCATGGTGCTGCCCTCGATGACGCCACCGACCACGATCTGGTCGGCGAGGGTGTCCTGCTTCTTGACGTACGCCGGGCTGTCATACGGACCGGGCAGCCCGGTCGCGTTGGAGATGTAGAGCTTGGTGCCACGCAGCTTGTGGGCGTTGATGACGGGATCGTGCTTGCGCCATCCGGGCCCGTTGTACGGCCCCCACATGTTCCTGGCGTCGCCGCCGCCACGCACCTCGACCACGAGACGGATGCTGTTCTGCCCGAACGGGTCCGCGGTGGTCGGGCAACCGCTGTAGGAGCCGACGGCCTCGTACAGATCCGGATGCTCGATCGCGAGATTCAGCACCGACGTACCGGATGAGGAGATGCCGCCGATCGCGTTGCGTCCGGAGGTGTTGAAGTGCGCGTCGAAGACGGGCGGCAATTCCTTGCCGAGGAAGGTCGACCACTTGTGGACGCCGAGCTCGGGGTCGGGCTTCTCCCAGTCGGTGTAGTAGCTGAACTGGCCCTGATTGGGGATGACGACGTAGAGGTTCTTGTTCTTTGTGAACTCGACGATGTCGGTCTTCGCCAGCCAGTTGGCACCATCCTCGCCGCCGCCGGCGCCGTTCAGCAGGTAGAGAACCCCACGCGGCTTGGACGCGTCGGCGGGTTTGATGACCGTCAGCGGGATGTCTTTGTTCATCGCATCGGAGTGCACGACGATGTCGGTGACCCTTTCGGTGGGCGAACCCGCGGTCACGAGACTCGGTGCCGCCGCCGCAACGCCTGTCGTACCGGTGGCCGACAGCGTGAGCCCGATGCCCAGCGCGACCGCGATCGCGGCGCCGCCTCTACGCAGTCGCTGGTTCATGCATTCCTCCTCGTCGAATCCCGATCGGCCTCGGGCGAGCATGGGTCGTGTCAGATGGACCGTATCGCGTCGGGCCGCCCGGCGGACACGCACCGCGGATCATTCGGTCCCCCGGACGCTTCTGCGACGCCGGCGCTTCGACCACCCAACGCGAATCGCCCCACAGCCGAGGCTGTGAGGCGATTCGAAAGTCTGTCGATCTACGTCGTCGGCTCGGTGCCGCCGTCGAGCGAACCGGTGAACGCTTCGAGGATCGCGCCCGTGATCGTTTCGGTGATGCTGTCGTTGATCGAGTCTCCAATTGAATCAGCCATGATTCTCCTCCATCCGTGGTGAGATGATTGGAATATGACCGCCTGCTCCCACCAGTGCGACGGCTTGAGACAGAGATTACATATCCGCCTCGGCAATGTCTTCATTACTTCGCGGTTCTTGTCACGAATATTCTTTTCTCCGCCATCCATCCCGACGGAAAGCGCAGGTCAACAGCCCCTCTTTAATCGAACAATCGATTTTAGTTGGACGCATGTCCGTAAACCTGGCGGTAGAACGGCGGTTAGCAACGTCGCTGCAACGTTTCCGGTCGAAATCCACAATTGTGTGCCATTGGCGACGTGCGCCCTTTACCACGAATTCGACTGACCGCGGCCATAACCTTCCGAACCGTAACTTTCCCGATCCGCGAATTTCCGTTCCACGATCCTTCAAAGTGGGTCAAGCGTTCGAATCGAGTGGAACGCATCAATGAATGGGTTCCGAAAATGAGACCATTACGCCCGGATGATGGTCGTTGACCTCTACCGATTCATCTCGGCCCGGGATTCCAGGTCGACGCCGCAGCGGCGCGCGTAGACGCCGCCGGCGGCTGCCAATTCGTCGTGGGTTCCGGCCTCGACGATCGTGCCGCCCTCGAGGACGACGATCTGATCGGCAAGCGCGGCGGTCGCCATCCGGTGGGTGATCAGCAGGGTCGTCGTACCGGCGCGCAGGCGTTGCAGCGCCCGCTGGACGAGCAATTCGGTGCGCGGATCGGCGGCGCTGGTCGCCTCGTCGAGGATGAGTATCCGTGGAGATGCCGCGATGGCACGAGCAACGGTCACGAGCTGCTTCTCACCCGCGCTGAGGTTCTCCGACTCCTGGCCGATCTCGGTGTCGATACCCCGCGGCAGGGCCGCCAGGATCTGATCCAGGTGGCCGTCGTGAACCGCCTTGGCCACCGCGTCGTCACCTGACGTGCCGTATGCGATGTTCTCGCGGACGGTTCCGGTGAACAGCCACGGGTCCTGCGTCACCACCGCCATCCCGTTGCGAACACGATGCGGACCGAGCTCTGCGGAGTCCTCGCCGTCGATCAGTATCGAACCGGAGGTCGGGCGGTAGAAGGCCTGCAGCAGGTTCGTGAGGGTCGTCTTGCCGGCCCCGGTCGACCCCACGATCGCCGTGGTCGTGCCCGGAGCCATGCGGAAGCTCACCGAGTCCAGAACCGGCGAGCCCTCGTCGTATGCGAAGCCGACGTCGTCGAAGACGATCTCCGGGGGCCGGCGATGCCGCGCCGAAGGCTCTGGCTCGTCGGTTTCGGGCGCGGCGTCCTCCGGCTCGTCGAGCACTTCGCGCACTTTGCTCGCCGACACCGTGCCCGACTGCACCTTGGTCACGAATCCGGCCAGTTCGCGCACCGCGGACGACAGCTGCTGCGCGAAGATCACGGCCACCTGAGCTGCGCCGAGACTCAGGGTTCCATCGACGACCATGATGCCGCCGAGGACCGCCAGGATCAGGAAGACGACGGCATTGATCGCGCCGAGCACCGGTGCGAGGGTGCCGGCGGTCCACTGTGCTGAACGCGTCGAACCGAACAACCTCTCGTTGAGGTCGTCGAAGCGGCGTCTGGCGAGGGGCTCGGCGTTGTACGCCTGCAACATGCGACGGGCGCTGAGTTCCTCCTCGATGTGTCCGGTGAGCGCTGCCGTGGTGGTCCACCTGGTCTCCAGGAACGGTCGGACCTTGCGCGCGATCACGACCGAAGCGGCCGCCGACACCGGCGCGGCGGCGAGTGCGACCACGGCCAGCAGCGGCGAGATGACGAACAGCACGATCGTCACCACGACCAGGGTCAGCACGTTCGTGGGGACCGTCACCAGCACGGGCGCGATGACGGTGGCGGAGTTGTCGGTGTGTGCGGTGAGCTTGCTGACCAGCACTCCGCGATTGTTGGACTCGAAGTAGCGCAACGGGAGCCGGTGGACCTTGTCCTCGATGCGAGTGCGCAGCCCCGCCACGGATCGCTGCACCGCGATGGTCAACAACTGTCCCTGCGTGAAGGTCAGGCAGGCGACGACCACATAGATCACGGCCTGCGCGCCGAGCAGCGACCAGAGTCGGTTCCAGTCCATCCCGGCCCCGGTCGTTCCGTCGACGATCACGTTTGTGATCGCGCCGAAGAGGATCGGCCCGACGACTCCTCCCAGCGAGGCCGTGATCGCGAAGAGAGAAATCGTGGCCGCCCGACCGCGGCTCAGATGCAACTGTCGCATCAGCCACCGCAACGAGCCGTCGCGCCTGCTGCCGTCAGGCATTGGTCACCGCCTGCGCGTGGGCGATCTCGCGGTAGATCTCGCTGTCGGTGCGCAGCGTCTCGTCCGTCCCGACCGCGACCAGACGGCCGTCCTCGAGCACCCCGATGACATCGGCGTGCCGCACCGACGAAACCCGTTGCGCCGCGATCAAGATGGTCGACTCCGGATGGGCGAGCCGCAGATTGGCGATGATTCGCTGCTCGGTGTCGACGTCAAGCGCACTGAACGGGTCGTCCAGCACGTACAGCGACGGACGTCGCAGGACAGCGCGGGCCAACGCCAGTCGCTGACGCTGACCCCCGGAGAAGTTGCGTCCTTCCTGCGCGACCGAAGCGGCCAATCCACCCTGCCGGGCGGCGACGAAGTCGTCGGCCGCTGCCACCTCGAGCGCCTCCCACAGTTCGGCGTCGGTGGCGTCCGGACGCCCGAGCCGCAGGTTCTCGGCAATCGTGCCGGTGACCAGCGCGGCGCCCTGCCCGGTGAACGCCGAACGCGCGCGTACCCACGCCGGGGCCAAGCCGGTCACGTCCGCTCCGTCCCAGCGCACCACGCCCGCATCGGGGTCGGCGAAACGCAAGGGCAGCGAGAGCAGCGTCGACTTGCCGCTCCCGGTCCCGCCGAGAACACCGGTCACCGAACCGGCCGCGCAGGTCAACGAGATCCCGTCGATTGCGGGTGCTTCGGCGCCCGGGTACCCGACGGACACCGATTCGAAGACCAGGGCGGGTGCCGGGGATGGCGTGGCGGGGTCGGCGTCACCGGATTCGAGCACCTCGGTGTCGAGCACCTCGCCGATACGGCCTGCGCTGGTGACCGCTCGCGGGATGACACCGGCGATCACCGTCAGCATCGACACGGCCAGCAGGATCTGGCCGAGATAGCCGACGGCGGCCGTGATCTGGCCGATCTGCATCTGACCACGGTCGACGTAGACGGCGCCCAGCGCGGCCACTGCCACCGCCGCGAGGTTGGACACGGCCGTGACGGTCGGGAGCATCAGAACCTGCGTTCGTCCCAGCCGCAGTGCCACGTGGGTGAGTTCGTCGTTCTCCGCGGCGAATCGGGCACGCTCACGGTCCTCACGACGGAAGGTCCGGATCACCGCGATCCCACGCAGCTGCTCCCGGAGTACCCGGTTCACGACGTCGAGACGGCGTTGCATGAGGGCGGCCCACGGGAGGAGGCGCCGCACCAGCGTGCCGATCAGCGCGACCAGGAGCAGACCGGCGACGAGGATCACCGGAGCCATCTGCCACGCCTGCGAGAGCGACAGGACCAGTGCACCGAACAGCATGAGCGGCGCGGTCACGACGATCGTGAGACCGATGAACAGGAAGCCTTGGATCTGCCCCACGTCCCCGGTGGACCTGGTCAACAGGCTGGACAGTCCCAGGCGGGCAACCTGCTGGTTCGTGAGGGCTCCGATACGGCCGTTGAGCCGACTGCGCAGATCGCGTGCGGCCACCGCCGACACATGGGAAGCGAAGTAGGTCGCGCCGATGGCGACCACGAGATTGACCACCGCGACCGCGACCATGATGAGGCCCACGAACTTGATCGTCCCCACGTCGCCGCGCAGGATTCCGTCATCGATGATCGCGGCGTTGAGGGCCGGCTGCGCGAGCGAGGTGAACACGCTCGCGAGCTGAAAGACCACGAAACCGGCCATCGCCCACGGTGACGACCTGAGCGCGGTGCCCACGAGACCGAGAAGCGCGCGCACCTCATCTCTGTTGAACGATGGGGTGACGGGCATCGGGCGAGACCACTCCGAACTGGAAACGGAACAGGACGAGAATCGGCGTCGGATGTCGGCGCCGACATAATGCTGCCTCACACCGTAGAGGTCGTCAGGCGGTTGTGAAGTCTACAGATCGATTTCAGCCGCACCGCCCGGACGCGGCGGAAGCGTGCCGGCGTGGTGTCGCTGTGCTGATATGTAGCGGTGACGAAAGGCATCCTGGCATCTGTGAACGGAGCTCGGCTGTTGACGGAGTCCGATCGGGAAGACGCACTGGACCTGCTCGAAACCGGACTCCGCGAGGTTCCGGCCTATCGATGGGTTCTCGGCGAGGAGGCTCCGGCCCACGCCTACCGGTGGTACGGCGAGGTCCTGTTCGCCGAGAATCTTGCGGGCATGTACGGAGTTTTCGATGAATCGGGGAGATTGATCGCGCTCGCCGCGATTTCGGAGCCGGGCCGGGCGAACGGCATCGTCGACGCCGATCTCAAAGAGCGGAATCGGTACTACGTCCGGACCCTGGACGGATTCGTCGAACGTTTCACCGAATTCAGGCGCGCGAATGCCGAGGCCTCCGTCGCCGACGAGTCGATCGGCATCATCTTCGGCCTCGTCCACCCGGATCACCGGCGCAGCGGGGTACTGTCCCGCCTCGTCGACGCCATCGTGGAGAAGGGGCGACGGCAGGGCCTGCCGGTGACCGCGGGTACGGCCGACCCCGTGATGTCCGCGGTCTACACCCGGCGGTGGAAGTCGGTTGTCCGCGCCGAATACACGCTCACCGACGGGCCCACGGTGTGGGTCCACCGTGTCGATCCCCCCGCGGACGCCGAGCGGTGACCGACGGCCCGGTCAGGCCGAGCAGCCGCCCGACTCCTGGTTTCCGGTCATCTCGTTGGTGAGCTGGACGTCGGAACCGCTGATCGCGAACTCGAGCCCGGTGTCGGTGACCGTCAACTGATCGACCTGGACCTCGTCGAAGAACGGTCCGAGCGCCGACGTGGTGACCTGGTCGACGATCTGCTGTGCGAAGTCCGGCGGGATGCCGAACACCAGCGCGCTGGCCTTGACGACCTGGAAGTCGACCCGGCCGTCCTGGAGGACCGGCTTGATGGTCGCCGAGACCGGCACGGAGAAGAACATGACCGGGAACCCGGCCTGTACCTCGAAGGTGCCCTCGGCCGCGTTGCCGGTGATCTCCTCGACCGAACCGACCGGGCTCGCACCGTTGCCGGTGCTCTGGCCACCGGCACCCGGAGGCGCACTCTCCTTGCTGAGCTCGACGATCCGCTCGTACGGGATGAAGCCGTGGCCGTTGAGGGTGCGGATGTCGGTACTGGTGTTGTCGCCGGAGATGCCGTCGGCGCGCATGTGCAGACGTACTCCGTTGGCGTCGGAGCCGTCCTTGGTGTCGACCTGCACGTACGGGATGTCGCCGGTGCCCTGCATGATGATCGGTTTGCGACTCAGGGACACCGAGGTGGCTACACCGGTGAGGCCGCTGAACGAGTCCTCGAGGCAGTTCGTGACCTTGTTGCGCAGATAGAGTTCGCTGCCGACCGCGCCGATCACGGCCAGGAGCAGCACGGCGACGAGGCTCAGCGCCACGATCTTCCCGGTGCTGCGATTCTTCCGCGGCGAGGTGATCACCGGGCCGCTGCCAGGCGTCTCTAGGGGTGCACTCGACTCATCCCCGTAGGGGGTCTCACCGGGCGGGAACCGCGCGGTGCCCGGCGTGCCCGGTCCGCCACCCAGGCCGGTGGTATCCGCCTCGGACGGCGGGACGTTCGAATACGCGTGTGCCCCCGGGGCGACCGGTGTCGTCGGGAACTGTTCGGTCTCCCCCGTCTCGGGGACGACCGGCCCGGCGTTCGACTCGGCCGGACCGTCACCGGACACCGGACGCCACTCGTCGCCGGTGGTCACCGGTTCGTCTCCGGAGGGTGTGCCCGCGTCTCGGGGGTCATCACCGGGAGTCTTGTTGTCGTCGCTCATGGGTTCCGTCCTCGGTCGTCGGACTCTCGGAGCCGTTCGCCGGCGGGTGTCAACTCGCTGTGCACCGCATCGCCGACCGGCAAAGCTCGCTCGTTGGCTAGGACCGCCAGTTGCATACGAGCCTTCTCGACCAGTTCCAGGTCGAGGTCGTGAACATCGACACAGACCGTCTCCGGGTACGCGGCGACCACCGTACCGAAGGGGTCTGTGATTTGGCTGTGTCCGATCCCGGTCGGGACCCCGGATCCGGCGACCGCCTCATCCGGCGGAAGGGCCTGTCCCACCGCGACGACGAAGGTCGTGGAATCCAGCGCGCGAGCCGTGGCGAGCACCTCCCACTGGTGGATCTTGCCGGGCCCGGCACCCCAGGACGTGGGCACCACGATGACCTGTGCGCCGCGTCGTGCCAGGGTCGTGAACAGGGCGGGAAACCTGATGTCGTAGCAGGTCGCAACTCCCACGGTGACCCCGTCGACCTCGAAGGTCACCGGCTCCGCACCGGGCGCGACGGTCTTGGACTCGTGAAAACCGAAGGCGTCGTAGAGGTGCAGTTTGTCGTAGCCGAGGCGCGACCCGTCGGGATGCGCGACGAGGACCGTGTTGAACACGCGACCGTCATCCGAAGGGGTGAACATCCCGGCCACCACGGTCACACCGGCCGACGCCGCGACCTCCGACACCCCGCGTGCCCACGACCCGTCGATTTCCTCCGCCACCGGCTTCAGCGGCACGCCGAACCGGCACATCGTCGCCTCCGGGAACACCACCAGCCGCGCCCCGCGCGATGCCGCCTCCTGCGTCGCCGCACGCAGGGTCGCCAGGTTCTCGCTCGGATCGTCGGTCGAGCTGATCTGGGCCATCGCCACACGCATAGCCGCCACAGTAATGCCCGACACCCGCTGTGCCGACAGGTTCCCTCGGGGTTACTCCGACGGGGCGACCACTGACCACGGAACGGTCAGCACGTTGTCCGACATCCGGCGGCGCGTGACCACGCAGTCCACGCCACGCTCACGCAGCAGGTCCTGCGCATGGCGCCAGCGCACCCGCGGTCCGTACGGAGCCATTGGGGCGGCGATGTCCCAGCACTGGTCCGCGAGCGTCAGCAGTTCATGGATCTTCTCGCCCGGCACGTTGCGGTGGATGAGCGACTTGGGCAGTCGTTCGGCGAGGTCGGACGGGCGATCGGAGTGTTCGGGCGCCCAGCAGAGCGTCAAGCTCACCGGGCCTGCGTGGTCGAGCAGCACCCAGGCGCACCGCCGGCCGATCTCGTCGCAGGTTCCCTCCACGATCACGCCACCCGGCGACAGGGCCGCACGCAGCCTCGACCACGCCGCCTCGACCTCGGCCTCGTCGTATTGCCGCAGGACGTTGAAGGCGCGCACCACGCGGGGACGCAGACCCGCCATCTCGAAACCGCCGACGGCGAACCGGACACCGTCGCGCGGTTCGACGACACGTGCCGGGTCGATCTCGAGTCCCACCATCTGCAGATCCGGGGCGACGCGGCGCAGCCGACCCGCCATCTCGACGGTCGTGTCGGGGCGTGCTCCGTACCCGAGGTCGACGACCAGCGGACGGTCGACATCCAGCGCCGCGATCACTGCCGGTTCATGCGCCATCCACCGATCCACCCGACGCAGGCGGTTGATGTTGGTGGTCCCGCGCGTCACCCGGCCGATCGGAGCGGCCAGACGACTCACAAGTTCTTGTCGATCCAGTCCTTGGCGTATTCGGCCTCGGCGCGGAACAGATCGACGAGGTTGATGAGGATCATCTGCTCGAGCTTGCCGTTGACGAACGGGACGAAGACCTTCGCCTCGCTGGTCCGGCGGATCGTGCAGCCCTCCTCGGTCGGGAACAGTTCCTGCCAGCCGTTGAGGCTGCCGGGACCGGCGGGGATGGACGCGTTGTAGGTGCCCTTGGTGTTGTCCGGATCGAACGGACCGAGGGTCTCCTCACGCGTGATGACCATGTCTTTCATCATCACCGTCTGCGCGAGCGGGGGCAGCTGGTCGCGTCCGATGTGCTGCTTCAGGACGACCCGGACGCCGGTCTCGTCGGCGGAGAAGGAGGCGACCTCGCAGTGCGGCGAGATCATCTGGAATCCCGCCATCATGTCGTCCCAGTACTGCTTGATGCTCTGCGCTTGGTAGAGCTTCTCCGCGGGATGGGTGTAGCGAGCGGAGTAGCTGAGCCGTCGTGCCATGACGACCAGGCTACGTCAGCCGATTTTCCGAATCCCAATCGACGGTGTGGCCACGCTCGTGCTCCAGCAGGCCGACCAGCTCGCTGACCACGGCCTTCTCGATCTTCCCACCGAACATCGGCAGGTTCACCGACACCTCGGCCTCGCAGTCGCTGGTCGCCGGATCGCCCGACGTGGTGATGGTCCCGTACACGTTCACCGGCACCGGCGCGCCTTCGACCGTTGCGTGCATCTCGGCCACGATTCGGTCTCCGACCAGCCGATATGTGTTCCTCCGCGGAATCCGGAGGTCGCCGGGCATGATCTTGGTGACCGCCGACGGGAGCTTCTCCGCAGGAATGCCCTGGTTCATCTCGACCGTCACGGTGTCGCCCGCGATGGTCACCTTCTCCACGTGGCCGTGACCGGCGTTCATCCGCTCCACCAGATCGTGCCAGTACTGCTCTGTGGTGAAGATCGCCCAGAGCCGTTCGGTGGAGAACGGGTAGGAGTCCAAGTGCTGCAGCTTGCTCGCCATGGAGAGAACGCTACCGTTCGCCGGTTAACGTTTAACGCGTGACCGACACGCAGACGCCGCTGAGCGCGCCCCTCGCCGAGCTGACCACCCTGCGTCTCGGCGGCCCCGCCCGTGAGATCGTGCGCTGCTCCGACACGCGCAGCATCGTCAAGACCATCCTGGAGCTCGACGAGCAGTCCGAACCCGTGCTCGTCATCGGTGGCGGGTCCAATCTCGTGATCGGCGACGCCGGCTTCGACGGCACCGCCGTGGTGCTCGCGAGCAGCGGCATCGAGTTCGGATCGGGCCGCGAGTCGGGCCGTCCCCATGTGGTCGCCGACGCGGGGGTGGGCTGGGACGATCTGGTCGCCGCGACCGTTGAGGCGGGTTTCGGCGGGCTGGAGTGCTTGTCGGGGATTCCGGGCGCCGCCGGTGCGACCCCGGTTCAGAACGTCGGGGCCTACGGCGTCGAGGTCGCCGACATCCTGCGGTCGGTCCAGGTTCTCGACCGCCGGTCCGGCACCCTGCGCTGGGTCTCGCCCACCGAACTCGGGCTCGGCTACCGCACCAGCAATCTCAAGCACCGCCACGACTTCGTGGTCGTCGCGGTGTCGTTCTGGCTCAACGACGACCGCGCGAGTCAGCCGATCCGCTATCGCGAGCTGGCGACGAAGGTGGGCGTGGAACCCGGCGAACGAGTCGACGCCGTGACCGCGCGCGAGGCGGTTCTCGGTCTACGTCGTGGCAAGGGGATGGTCCTCGACCCCGACGACTTCGACACCTGGAGCGCGGGATCGTTCTTCACCAATCCGATCATCCCCGGGGAGGAAGCCCCGGCCGTGCTCGAACGGATCGCGGGACGGGTCGGCGACGACGTCGCGATCCCGTCCTATCCGGCCGGTCCGCAACCGAGCACGCCCGACGGCTCCCCCACCGCGATCAAGTTGTCGGCGGGCTGGCTGATCGAGCGGGCGGGCTTCGTCCGCGGTTACCCGGGGGCGGATGCCGCGGTTCGCCTGTCGACGAAACACACTCTGGCACTGACCAATCGCGGTTCGGCCACCACCGAGCAGCTACTGACGCTGGCGCGCGAGGTCCGCGATGGTGTGTTCGACGCCTTCGGTGTCACTCTTCGACCGGAACCGGTCTTCGTGAACTGCGCGCTGTGACGACGGTCCGGGAGTGCGGGCTCAGCTGACCCGCTGCTCGGTACGCGAGACCTCGGTGACCAGTTCGTCGAGCATCTCGTTGAACCGCTCGGCGGCCTCGATACTCGACATGTGCCCGACGCCCTCGTAGACGACGAGTTCCCGGAGGGAACCGTTGCGCCGCAGCACCTCTGCCATCTGCTCGGCGTGCTTGCGCGGGGTCAGCCGGTCCTCGGTCCCGACGACGACGGTGGTGGGCACCGAGAGAGCGGCCAGCCCGGCCGTCACATCGAGTTTGCCCATCGCCGATCCCCAGCCGGCGCGTGCGCGCGGCGGGCACGCGCCGATCATCTCGTCGACGAAGTCGACATGCGCCTTACGTGCGTTGGGCCCCAGGGCGATGTAGTGCGAAAACCGAACGCCGTACGAGGTTTTGGGGATCGGCACCGGCACCGAGGTGATCGCTTTGGACACCAGAGGCGCGAAGGGCCGCGCATACGCTGGCAGATCGACCGGCACGAGGGCGTGGTTCTCCATGACCGCGTTGGCAGCGGTCGAGACGAGCACCACGGCGGAGACACGCGTGCCGACCTTCTCGCGATACTGGTCCGCCCACGACATAATGGTCATCCCACCCATGCTGTGCCCCACCAGGATTGCGCGACGCCCAGCCGGAACGGTCGCCTCGAGCACGGCGTCGAGATCTTGTCCGAGCATCGCCACGGTCGGACGGCGGCGACCACGTTCACTGAGTCCGTGGCCACGCTGGTCGTAGACGACGACCCGTCGCCTGCCGCCCTCGGACGAGGTGAGGTGATTGATCTGGGGGTACCAGTAGGCGGTGTTGCAGGTCCATCCGTGGACCATCACGATGACGTCGCCCTCGTCGTCCGCGTCGTCGACCCCGTAGACCTCCGCGTTGAGGAGGGTGCCGTCGGAGCTGCGGACCGGCAGCCGCCGGGGCGGGGAGTCGGGTGCGGTGAGCAGGTCGTCGGGACCGTCGTCGACCGCGAGTTCGGCGCGCAGCGCGTCACGGGCGATCCCGGCGAGGACAGTGCCGACACCGACTCCGACTGCTGCCGCACCGATCGCGGCCGCGATTCCACCGACCCTCTTCAACGACTTCGTGTTCACCGGCACCCCTCAACCTCGGTCGGGATCGTCCGCGATGGAGACCCCGGGCGGGGACGCCGCGTTCAGCGTCCCCGTGTCGGAGTTCAATGTACCAATATCGGTTGTCTCATAGCCGAGGCCCGGCTGGTCACCGGTGGAACCCGGCGTCGCGGTGTCCGGTTCGTCGTCCGCGGTCGCCGCGTCGAAGTAGGTCGCCGCCTGCCCGATGGCCTTGGAGATCTGTTCGTCGAGCGCCTTGCGGAAGGTCGTCTCGACGATCTCGTGCGCCATCGGACGAACGGTCTGGATGAGGTCGGCCATCTCGCTCACGCCGGCTTCACCCAGGTCAGGAAGGTTCTCGTCGAAGTACTTGTCGGTGATGATCGAGACGAAGCTGGTCGCGACGTCCTCGAGGTCTTCCTGGACCCGCACCCAGCGGTCGAGGAGGACGTCGATGTCGATGCCGCTCTTCACCAGGATCTCCGCGCCCTCGAGCAACTCGGGGTTCCGGATGGCGTAGTGCGCGCCGTCCTTGGCGAGCAGACCCAGTTTCTGGCTGAGGGCGATGGAGCGATCCGAGGCGTTGAGGGTTTTGCGCAACTCGGTGATGGTGATGGTCGCCGCGCGTTTGAAGTTGCGGAACCGACCGCCCTTCGGCGATCCCCGCAGGATCTGCTCGACACGCATGCCGTGGTGGGCCGCGTGCAAAAGCTCGCTGATGGTCGCGAAGGTGTACCCGCGTTCGAGCATGCGGGAGATGAGGTTCAGCCGGACCAGATGCTGGTCGGAATACCAGCCTGCACGGCCGCGGATGCTGGGCGGCGGAAGCAGTCCGCGATCCTGATAGACCCGGATGTTGCGAACGCTGACCCCCGACGCCTCGGCGAGGTCATTGATCCGATACTCCGCCACGATGCATCAGGCCTTTTTGCTGAACCAGGACTTGCCCTGAATGTCGTCGACACGCTTGCGCACATCGACCAGGTACACGAGCATCGCGACCACGCCGATGATGCCCAGAAAGCTCACCGCCCCGAAGAACCAGATGAACAGGGAGGCGCCGGCCAGGATCGCCACCCAGATCACCTTGCTCTGCCGGTCGACCGCCGGGAACGCGTCGGGACGCTGAATGGCCGCGTGGATCAGCGCGACGACCGCCGCGACCCCCGCTACCACGGTCAGGGCCAACATGATCAGACTCTGGCCATAGGCCAACACGCCGAAGAAGTCCACGCCGAACACTCTAGTCCCGTGCGCCTCGATTGCCGCAGCAGCCTACGACGGCGCGCGCGGCCGGAATGTGCGCGCACGGGTCAGTCGGCGCTGGGAGCAGCTTTCTTGGCAGGCGCTTTCTTGGCGGGCGCTTTCTTGGCGGGCGCCTTCTTGGCTGCGGTCTTTTTCGCCGTGGCCGCCTTCTTCGCCGCAGGCGTCTTCTTCGTGGCCGCCTTGGTGGGGGTGGCCTTACGGGCCGGCGCCTTCTTGGCCGCGGCGCGTTCGGCGGCACCCTTCACCGCCGCGGCCTTCTTCGCCGGTGCTGTCTTGGCCGGAGCCTTCTTCGCCGGTGCCTTCTTGGCTGCGGCCTTCTTCGCCGGCGCCTTCTTAACCGGCGCCTTCGCCGCGGCCGCCTTCTCCGCCGGCGCCTTCTTGACCGGAGCCTTCTTGGCCGGGACCTTCTTCGCCGCCGCTTTCTCCGCCGGTGCTGTCTCGGCGGGCGCCTTCGTCGCCGGGGCCGGCGCGGCAACCGCGCGCACCGGCGCGTCCGCGCTGGCGTCGCGAATCGTCCCGTCGGGTCCGCCGTCGTCGGCCAACCCGGCCAGCCGGAGCGCCCGTTCGCCGACGGCGCGCGTCTGCTCGGAGATCGTTCCCAGCGCGTCCTCGGTGAGACCGACCGCGTCGCTGTAGACCTTCTCGAGCTTCGGCAGATTCTCCCCGACGACCGGCTGCGCCTTGAGCTTCTCGACGGCCTCGTCACGCCTCTCCGACAGCGACGTCAGGAGACCGGCCGCGACGGCGAGATAGGCCTCGGCGACCTTGCGCAGTTCATCCGGCGAGAACCGGGCACGCAGTTCCTCGATCTCGGCGGGCAGTTCGACCGGCAGGGTCGACAGCTTCGTCTTGGCCTCCTCGAAAAGGGCCAGCGCGGTCGCGCGCGCCTCGTCGATCCTCGCCTGCGCCTCGTCCCGGGAACCAGCGATCTTCGCCTGAGTGGATTCGACAGTCTCCGCAAGCTTCGACTGAGTTGTCCCGACAGTCTCCGCAAGCTTCGACTGAGTTGTCCCGACAGTCTCCGCAAGCTTCGACTGAGTTGTCCCGACAGTCTCCGCAAGCTTCGACTGAGTTGTCC